>JBHELU010000130.1:0-2795 GCA_046262955.1 Actinomycetota bacterium
CTCGGGGGGGCCGGGCAACGACTACTTCCGCTCGGGCATCGGAGACGATCACTACGACGGCTCCGACGACATGGACACGCTGGACTACTCGTTGTCCGTTAAGGGGATCAGAGCCGATCTTGCCGCCGGAACGACATCCACTTTCGGCGACCAAGGAAGTGACACCACGACTTCGATCGAGAACCTCATTGGCACTACGGAGGTCGACGAGTTCACCGGTGACGACGGCGACAATTACTTCGTGGGCAATGGGGGAGTGGACGAGCTCACCGGCGCCGGCGGTGACGACGTTTTCGAGCCGCTCGGCGGCGCCGACATCGTCGACGGGGGTGACGGTCAGGATGCCGTCGTGTACGCAGCGGCTCCCCGGCCAGTGACGGCGGACCTTGCTTCGGGATTTGCCAACGGCCACGGAGCCGACACGTTGCTTGGGATCGAGGACTTGATCGGTTCGCGATGGCCCGACCTCGTGCGCGGCTCGGAGGATCGCAACGTCTTCATCGGAGGCGAAGGTGGAGACATCCTTGAGGGCTTGACGGGTGACGATTACCTCGACGGCCAGAACGGTTTCGACACCCTCGACGGCGGCGACGGCGTCGACCAGTGCGTGAACGGCGAGAGCATGCTCGATTGCGAAGGCTCTCAACCAACCTCCGCAGACGCCGACGCGACCAAATTGCAGACGCGCTTCACGACGTTCGAGGCTCTGAAGCTGAAATGGAGCGAGACGGAGCAACGCATGCAGGAGGCACCCGGCTTTAGCGTCTTGTAGGCATGACGGCGGGGTTAGCATCCGCCGTCATGGCTGCTCCAGTTACCGTCGATGAGCTGCTCGCGGTCGGTACGCGCGTGCTCAGCGATTCGACTCACATATTCGAAGACCACGACAACGCCCACGAGGCTCGCTTGCTGATGTCGGCGGTGCTCGGGACTCCCGAAGACCAACTACCTCCGAAAGAGCGACTGTCTGTACGGGCGCGAGATCGATATCTCGCGCTCGTCGCGCGGCGGGCTGGTGGTGAGCCGACACCGCTGTTGACCGGTCGCATCGAGTTCTACGGGCTCGACCTTGCAGTGAAGCCCGGTCCGTTCATCCCCCGCCCCTCTTCCGAGCTCATGGTTTCGCAGGCGATCAAACGGTTGCGACGCGTCGAAGAGAGCCCGGTGATGGTCGACGTCTGCACGGGGGCGGGACCGATCGCCCTTGCCGTCGCCGGCGAGATCCCTCAGGCGGAAGTGTGGGGAACCGACATCGCACGTGACGGATTGAGGCAAGGGCGCGCCAACGCGCGACGTCTTGGGATCGGCAATGTTTCGTTCTCCGCCGGCGACATGTATGGGGCCCTGCCGTCGCGCTTGCGCGGCCGTGTTGACGTCGTCACCGGGCACGTTCCATACGTTCCTTTGAATGAACTAGAGGACCTTCCAGCCGAAGTGCGCGAGCACGAGCCGATATTCACGTTGAGCGATCAGTCCTCATCCGACGGCCTTGACCTCATGCGCCATGCGGTGAAGGAGGCGCCCGAGTGGCTCGGCCCCCGCGGATGGTTGATGCTCGAGATGTCCGACGACATCGCCGACGAGGTTGAGGAGATGTGCCTCGACGCGGGCTTCGTCGAGGTTGGAACGATCTCGGATGACGATGACCTCAGCGTGGTGGTCGAGGGCCGAATCCCGAAGCGCCCGAGATCCCCGCGGTAATCTGCCTCATGGAGAAGGTCCTGGTCGTCGACTACGGCGCCCAGTACGCGCAGCTGATCGCTAGGCGCGTTCGCGAATGCCACGTTTACTCGGAGATCGTCCCTCACGACATTCCCGTAGACGATGTCGCCGCGGCCCGGCCTTCCGCACTCATCCTGTCGGGGGGGCCGAAGTCGGTTCACTCGCCGGGAGCCCCTTCGATCGACCCCCGGATATTCGACCTGGGTATACCGGTCCTCGGCATCTGCTACGGGCAGCAGCTGATGACGATCGCTCTCGGCGGAGAAGTGGCCAGAACCGGAGTCGCCGAGTTCGGTAAGACGGATCTCGCCGTTGGAGCACCGTCGGCAGTGCTCTTCGACGAGCTCCCAACCGACCAAACCGTGTGGATGAGTCATAACGACGCGGTCGTCGTGCCGCCGCCGGGCTTTCGCCCCACCGCCTCCACTGCTGCCTCGCCGGTTGCAGCCTTCGAAGACGGCGAACGTGGTTTCTACGGCGTCCAGTTCCACCCCGAGGTGGCTCATACCCCGTGGGGCACGGACCTCATGAAGAACTTCCTGTATTCGGCGTGCGACCTGATGCCCTTATGGACGATGACTTCGATCATCGAAACCGCTACCGAAGACATCCGTTCAACGGTCGGCGACGAAAGGATCGTGTGCGCGCTGTCTGGAGGGGTTGATTCCTCGGTGGCGGCGGCACTCGTGCACCGAGCCGTCGGCGATCTACTCACGTGCGTCTTCGTCGATCACGGTCTTCTGCGAGCCGGAGAGGCAGAACAAGTAGAGGAAACCTTTCGCCGTCATCTGAAGATCGACCTCACTCACGTGAAAGCAGCCGATCGTTTCCTCGAGAAGCTGGCCGGCGTCACGGATCCGGAAACGAAGCGCAAGATAATCGGCGAGACATTCATCCGCATCTTCGAGGAGGTCGCCCGCGACGAGGTGGGCGATGCACGTTTCCTAGTGCAGGGGACGCTCTATCCCGACGTGATCGAGTCCGGCACGCGCGACGCCGCCAAGATCAAGAGCCATCACAACGTGGGTGGGCTTCCCGAGGACATGAAGATGACGCTGGTCGAACCTTTGAGG
>JBHELU010000131.1:0-3246 GCA_046262955.1 Actinomycetota bacterium
ACGGGCCACCCGTGCAGCTCTTTGCCGTCCGGCTCGAATGCCCGCACGGTTCCCGAGGTGCTGCCGAACACGATCTCCGGTCGGCCGTCACGATTGAGGTCGATCAAGGCCGGCTGTGACTCGCCGGACAGGCCTACAAAACGCGGGTAGCCCTGCTGGAGGCTCGCGTCGTGAAACACGTCGATCGCGCGGCGATCTTCGCCGAGCAGACCAGTTCGGTCGATGACCTGCAATCGAAGCGTGACCGTGTACTGCTCCGAGCATGACAAGGCCATGTCGGTGCAATCTGCGTATGGCTTCTTCCACACTGAATCGGGGATCTTCGACAGGCTCAGCTTTCCGAAGACGCCCGAGAAGTGCCGGCGCGGATGCCTCGACTTGGCGATCGTCTTGAAGTCTGCATCTTTGGGCGATGCGCCGACCGCGTACTGGAGCTTGTAACGCGAGGGCCCGTGCAGGGACTTGTATTCGCCGCGAACCTTGACGCTCTTGTCGTGCATCGGGTCGAACAACTGGTACCAGCGCGGCCCGGTGATCACCGTCTCCGGCGGGACCTTGCCCTGGCTTATCGCACGCATGGCTTTGTAGACGTTCGGCCGACCGTAGCCGTATTGGATGTTCCACGAAGCACCGCGCTGGCCCGGCCAGCCGAGGTTCGGATTGTTGATCGGCGATGCGGTTGCGCGCAAAACCTGCTTGACCTCGTCGGCCGAGAGGCGATGAGGGATACGCCCTGCCTTGGCAGCCTGCCGTCCATAGGCCGCAACGAGCGCAGCCACCCCGGCCGTTGTCGGAGTCGCCTCCGAAGTCGTTCCACCTTGCGTCGATACCGAGAACAGCGAGTGAGGCCCCCACGACGTGTAGTTCGAGCGCTCTCTGAACGTCGTCGAGCTGCGCGCGGCTTGGTTGGTGTTCGTCCCGTCCGCAACGAGCCCGTTGCCCGGCCACGCGTGCGGCCAGAACATGCCCGACTGGTGGTCGGTCGAATCGAAGTCGTTCGATGCACCAACGACAACCACTCCGTGATGGAACGCGTACTCCATCGCACGCGCCATAAACGGCGAGTAGCCGACCTCGCCGGTGGTCATATCGATCACGTCGACTCCAGAATCGACGGCGAACAAGACGGCCTCGGCAACCTTGTCCGTTCTGTCGAGAGCCTCGTCCCCGGCCTTAACCGGCATAACCAAGCACTTGGGGCAGATCGCGGCTCCCTGAAAACCGTTGTTGGTGGCCGCGCCGATCTGGCGCAGGAATGAATCCGAGTGAGCGTAAGTCGAGTCGTTCGTTGCCGGATCGTTGTTATCGCGGTGAAAGTTCCAGCCCGAGATGTCGTCGACGTAACCATTGTGGTCGTCGTCCTTGTGATTGGAGAACGCGACGATCAGATCTTCGGGCGTCAGCAGACCGTTGATGTGCTTCTTGGGAAGACGAGGATCGTGCGCATAGTCGGCGATCGTCACCGCGCCGTCGTGGTTGACGTCATACGTGCGAGCCCGCTTCCCATTCTTCTTCTTAGGGTGGGGGAGCTCGCCCGTGTTGAGGTAGGTCTTGGGTGCGATGTCCTTCGCGTCGGCGATCCGCCAGTTCACTCCGCCTTCGATGTAGGCGACCACCGTCTTGGGAGTTCCCGTCGAGTACTTCTTCCACGCTCGGTCGATCGACATTCCGGCCGCACCTTCGGGATCGGTCGCGGCCGGCGCCGACTTCGGGATGAAGGAGTAGAGGTACCACTGTTCTTCGTCGAAAGTGTGTTGCTGCGGATCACGCTCGGCGATGTCGTACTCGGGATCGTTGGGGGCCTTTTGGGGAAAGCCCTTCTTGTGTTTCTGGGCCGCGGCAGGAGCCGAGATCAACAGCAGCGCGACGACCACTGCGCAGATCCGCCGTCCCGCGATCATGAGCTCTCCTAGAGCAGTCCGGTAAGGCTCAGTACGAGCGCGCCCAGGTCGCAACCTCTTTACCCGCCCCCCCACAAACGATGCAGGCAGCTTCGGGGTCCGTGGGGGTCAGCGGGAGAAGACGGATCGTCGCCTTGGTCTCGGCGGAAATCTTCTCTTCGCACGCCTCGTGGCCGCACCATGCACCAACCCAGAATCCGCCCTCCTTCTCGACCCCGGAGCGGAACGAGTCGTAGTCCTCGATCTGGTGGGTGTTCGCGTCTCGAAACTTACGAGCGTCCTCGAGCAGCGCGTCCTGGACACCTCGAAGCAGGTCCGGCATCGAGGTAGCGACCTCGTCTAACGCAAGCTCGTTCTTGCCCTCGCTCGTCCGCTCGGCTATCACCACTCGTCCGGCAGCCAGGTCCCGGGGGCCGAGCTCGATGCGGATCGGCACGCCCTTCAGCTCCCATTCGCTGAACTTGAAGCCGGGCCGGTGTTGATCCCGGTCGTCGACCTTCGAGCGAACCCCAATCGCGACCAGTGACTCGTGCAGCTTCCGCGCGGCATCGACCACTTGCGTTTGCTCGTCGTCGGTGCGGTAGATCGGAACGATCACAACCTGGACCGGAGCGAGGGCGGGCGGAAGCCGCAGTCCACGGTCGTCCCCGTGGGTCATGATCACGCCGCCCACCATGCGTGTCGACAGACCCCACGAAGTAGCCCAGGGATGATCTTGCTCGCCGTCGGCATTCAGGAACGTCACGTCGTAGGCCTTGGCGAAGTTCTGCCCTAAGAAGTGCGAGGTTCCCGACTGCAAAGCCTTCCCGTCGCGCATCAGGGCCTCGATCGTCAGCGTCTCCAGCGCGCCCGGGAACCGTTCGGATGCCGATTTGCGCCCGGCCAGCACAGGGATCGCGCACACGTCTTCGGCGACCTCCTTGTAGACACCGAGCATCCGTTCCGATTCTTCGATCGCTTCCTCGCTCGTCGCGTGGGCGGTGTGGCCTTCTTGCCAAAGGAACTCGCTGGTTCGCAGGAACAGCCGCGTCCGCATCTCCCACCTCAAAACGTTGCACCACTGGTTGTAAAGGAGCGGCAGATCGCGGTAGCTCTGGATCCAATTCGCGTACGTCGACCAGATCACGGCCTCGGACGTCGGCCTGATCACCAGAGGCTCCTCGAGCTCCTGCCCGCCGCCGTGGGTCACGATGGCGACTTGCGGCGAGAACCCCTCGACGTGGTCGGCCTCCTTCTCGAGGACCTTCAGGGGAAAGAGCAGCGGGAAGTACAGGTTCTCGTGCCCGGTCGCTTTGATCCGGTCGTCGAACGCCCGCTGGATCCGCTCCCAGATCGCGAAGCCGTA
>JBHELU010000132.1:0-10390 GCA_046262955.1 Actinomycetota bacterium
CCGAAGATGATGTTCTCGGTCGGGGTAACGATATGGATCGCGTTGACGAAAACGGTGTTGCTCCCGTCGGTTGTCTGATCCGTGCGCGGGTCCCAGTTGGTCTCCCAGAACGTGACGACGGCACCCCCACCGATCCCGAGATCTATCGGCTGATTCGGTTGTGTTGAGTCGGGCACGGCCGACCCCGAGAAGTCTCCTCGGGCGGCCGTCTCGTACTGCGGATTGTTTCCAACGCATCGTCCGACGGCCTCGGACTCGGCTTCGTGAGCGGACCCCATGCCGATGTCGAAGGCCTTCGCGTAGCCCCTTGCGTTCCACAGAGGTGTGTTGGTGACGCACTTCGGTGCGGGATCCGCTGCTCCGGTTTCGATATCGACGCACGTCGGCGTCGAGGCCGAGGCTGAGGTTCCCGCCGGGGTCAGGCAGCGATCGCTCGTTGGATATCCAGGTGGGGCCAGTGCGAGCTGCTTCCCCGCGGGCAGTGGTGACGTCGTTTCCGTCGGTGTCGGGGTCACGGTCTGAGTCGGCGATGCGGTGTCGGTCGGTGTCGCGGTCTGGGTGGGTGTTGCCGTATCCGTTGGGGTAGCCGTGGTGGTCGGGGATGGACGAGCGGCCTTCGACGCTCCGTCCATGATGTCTTGCAACTGAGCTTCGTTCCCCGCCTGGATGCACGCGCCGGCTTCGACGTGCGCGTGCGAGGCAAGCGGAGAGTCGACGAGTGTCTTCTGTTGGAAGACGTCATTGGGCGGCGGGGCGACGGCTTTCACCTCGGGAGCCTTTGCGTTTTGCGCATTCTCGTTGTCGCCGTAAGCCGCGCCGGTTGACTTGGTCGCCGGGTCGGCATGCGACGGAGCGCTCGCCAGGATTGCCGTTACGGATGCGACTGCAGCGAGCGCGATGAACAACGAGATAACTCTGCGGAAAGGCACGAGATGCTCCCCCTTGGATGACCTAAAGGATAGATGGACGGCGAATCTACCAAATCGGCTCTTTTCCATTACCCAAGAGTGTTTTCACAACGACGAAGAGTGATCGCTCGCTCTGTTACGCATTCACTCGTCGAGCGCTTCGGCCCCCTCGAGGCTCTCGATCAGCTCTCGCTTCAGAACCTTGCCGGTGCTCGTGCGTGGCAACTCGACGCGCTTCTCCACTCGCTTGGGGACCTTGTAGGAGGCGAGCTCCTTCTTGCAGGCGGCGATGATCTCTTCCTCCGACGGCCCGCCGACCACGAACGCGGCCAGGACCTCGCCGTACTCGTCGTCCTGCGCACCAAGCACCGCCGCTTCTCCGACGCCTTCGCGAGACTCGATGACTTCCTCGATCTCGACCGGGTACACGTTTTCGCCGCCGACCACAACCATGTCGTCGGCGCGGCCCTCGACGAAGAGATAACCCTCTTCGTCGAGATGCCCGACATCGCCGATCGTCGTGTATCCATCGCGCTCGGCCTTCGAGTCGCCTGACGTGTAGCCCTCGAACAAGATCTCGGACTTGATGTAGAGCTCGCCCGTCTTTCCCGGTTCCAGCTTGTCTCCGTCTTCAGAAAACACCGCGATCTCGGTTCCTCGAACTGCTTTGCCGACGGTGTGCGGGCGCTCGTTCATGTCCTCGGGAGTTGCGATCGTGACCCATCCGATCTCGGTCGAGCCGTACAGGTCGTAGAGCACTTTCCCGAACAGGTTCATCGCATCGCGGCGCAGCTCGGGCGACATCGCCGAGCCACTGGCAAGAACGAGCCGCAGGCTCGACAGGTCGTGGCGCGCCTTGACGTTGTCGTCGAGGGCCAGGATCCGCTTGATCATCACCGGCACGAATGAAGCAGCCGTCGCCGAGTACTTCTCGATGTCTTTGAGCGAGCCTTCGGCATCGAACTTCTCGGGCAGAGCCAGAGTCGCGCCGAGCGCCGTCGCGAACGTCCACGTGGCAAGTCCGAACGAATGGAACATCGGCGTTGGGCAGTACACGATGTCGTCGCGGCGATAAGGAACTTTCGTCAAGAGGTTTGCCATCGCGCCGATGCCCGCGGCCGATGCGTCGCGCGATGCTCCTTTAGGTGTCCCGGTCGTACCCGACGTGTGGATGATCACTTTCGGCGTGCTGGACTCACGTGTGAACGGTGACGGGAGGTTCGTGGGCTGAGTCATCAACTCTGCTTCGTAGTCGCCCGCTCGGTCGATGGGTTCGTCTTCCTTGCCCACACGCAGAAGCGGCAGGTTGTTTGGAGCACATTCCTTTACCAAGTCGGCGTGCAGACCGTCGTAGACCAGGAGCGCAGGGTCGGCTTGCGCCAGAGTCGCGTTGAGTTCCTTGGGCTTTGCCCACGTATTCAGCGGGCACGCAACGACGCCGAACTTCTGTGCCGCAAAGATCAGCTCGACGATCTCGCGGCCGTTGCGCAACAACAGAGCGATCCGGCCCCCCGGTCGGATCCCACGCGACTCCAAGAGGTGGAGCGCACGGTTGGATCGCTCGTCGAGCTCGCGCCAGGTCAGTGTTCCGTTTCGATCGTGGATCGCCGGCTTGTCGCCTAAGACGATCCCGTTCATCTGACAGACGATGCCCAGTGACGGCCCGCGACCCAGCAGCCACGGAAGCACGCGGGCAAGCGCAAGCGGAGCCTTCGGATCCATGGCACCCGCTTTACGCAGTTCTTTCAGGGTGTGCGGGTGGAAGAACTGGGCTGCTTGCTTGATGCCGTTCATCGCCCCTGCCATGGTTTCTCCCTGACGTCGGTGAACGGTCAATCTATCAACGCCCGGCTTGTGCCCGGCCCTTACGCTGAAGATCAGATGACCCCCCGCGCCGACGTGTCGCTGGCTTCGTCCGAGATAGACGCATTTCTGAACGAGCCGCGTACGGCGGTTCTGTCGACCCTTGGGCCCACCGGCGCGCCGCACATGGCGGCGATGTGGTTCGTGGTCAAAGACGATGCGATCGAGATGTGGACCTACGCGAAGAGTCAGAAGGCGGTGAATGCACGGCGCGATCCGCGGGTGGCGGTATTGATCGAAGAGGGGATCGCCTACAACGAGCTCAGGGGCGTGCTGGTCAAAGGCATCGCTGAAGTGATCGAGGACTTAGCTGCAGTGGTCGACATCGGCCGGCGACTCTACGAGTGCTACACGCTCCCGCGCACCCAAGTGCCGGTTGAAGCCGCGATGCCGGAGATCGAGAGGCAAGGACGAAAGAGGATCGGCATCCGGCTCGCGATGCGAGATGTCGCGTCTTGGGACCACTCAAAGCTTTAGGACAGCGTCACAAAGTATCGGGCGCCGGCGGCACTGCTTCGCGACGTTGCATCGAGATGATCGGTAGCGCCGAGACGATCAGCGCGGCTCCGATACCGATCCGTGCCGTCAGGGCTTCATCGAGTATCAGCGCTGCAAGCAGAACCGTCGTGACCGGCTCGAGCATCTGCGCGACTGCAGCGTGGGCCGATCCGATGCGGACGATCGCGCCATAAAGCGCGAGGAACGCGACGACGGTGATCGCGCCGAGTAGCACCGCGTAACCAACGGCGACCAGAGGCATCCACCGATGGAGCATGAGCGCAACGGCGCCGACGGAGACCGCGGCCCCCGCAGCCGTGTAATTGGCAGCTGCTGCCGCGGGAACATCCGTCATCAGGACTTGAGCGATCACGAAGTAGACGGCAACCGCAATGGCCGCTCCAAGGGCGAGCATCGGGCCTACGAGCGCGGTATGCGGCAGCGAGAAGATCGCAATCACTCCCGCGGAGCCGAGAGCGAGTGCAGTCATCAAACGAGGCCGAAACGACTCCAGTCCTGTCGCCAGCGCGATCAATGTCGTCCACAACGGATAGCTGTAGAACACCAAACCGACGACCGCTGCCGATGTCTTCGACAGCGCTGCGAAGAAGAGTGATGACTCGAATCCGTAGCCGAGGGCGCCTAGAACGAACAACTGCACCGCCCGTTTCTTCTCGGGAACCTTCGCTCGTCCGAGCTTGCGCACGATCGCCAGCAAGATCGCGGCGATCGCGAAACGACTGGCGAGGAGTGGCATGACCGGCGCGCCGGAGCGGTAGCCCAGCTTCGCCAGCACGGCAACGGTGCCGAACGCGATCGCTGCTACCACTCCGAGACCGATCCCGACCAGGGTTCGATCGCGGCCCTCGGTCAAGTCGACGAACTACTCGCTGGGGCTGGCGACCGGCGACGGCGAAGCCGCGCCCACGTTGCCCGCGTTGATGCACGATTCGAGACCCAGCTCACCCGCCAGCCGATTTGCAGTGGCCGAAGCTTCCTCGATCTTCGTCACCAGATCCGACGTTCGCGGCTGGTCGTTCGCAGCAACCGCCTTCTGCAGTTGTGGAAGGTAGGTCGCGACTGCCTGTAGCTCGGCGAGCATCTGCGCCACCTTCGTCCGCATGGAATCGGGTGGTTTGAGGTCGCGAAGCCTCGTTAGGAGGTCTTGATAAAGGCTCTCGGTCTGTTTCACGAATGCGTCGACCTGCTCCGGTGTCGTGAACGCGGGGGGAGTCTCTGCTTTCGCTGCGACGCTGGCACAGACCGAGTCTGCTCGAGACACGTATTGGGACGAAGTGAGCGGTTTCTTGTCGCACGAAACGAGCAAAGCGGTCGGTACCATGAGCACGGCACATAGCTTCGCTGAAGGGGAGTTCAACCCGGCTCCTCATCCTTTCCGACGCGGGCCGACATTACCCGGAGGAGAGCGCCAGACGTGAACGTCGACTGGTACATCTACGTCGCGTTCGTGATCTTCGTGGTCGCGATGCTGCTGGTCGATCTGAAGCTCTTCCACGCTGAGGGCAAAGACCCGACGGTGCGAGAGTCGGCAACCTGGGTTGCTGTGTGGATCTCGCTGGCGGTCGCGTTCGGCCTGATCTTGCTGGGGTGGAAGGGCTCCCGTGCGTCGGGCGAGTACTTCGCGGGATACCTGATCGAGTACTCGTTGTCCGTAGACAACATGTTCGTCTTTATCTTGATATTTGCGTACTTTTCAGTGCCGCGCGCGTATCAACACCAGGTCCTTTTTTACGGGATCCTCGGGGCGATCGTTTTCCGAGGTTTGTTCATCGTGCTCGGCACCGCACTTATCAAGAACTTCGAATGGATCATCTATGTCTTCGGAGCATTCCTGATCTATACGGCCATTCGGATCGCCTTGGGAAAGACGGACGAGATCGACCCCGAGGGCAATCCCTTGCTGAGATGGTTGAGGAAAAGGTTCCCGGTCACGGACGAGTTCCACGGCCAGGCCTTGGTAGCGACCGTCGATGCCCGGCGCGTGCTCACGCCGCTGTTCGTAACGCTGGTCTTCCTCGAGATCACCGACCTCTTGTTCGCCGTGGACTCGATCCCTGCAATCTTCGCGATCACGCGCTCTCCGTTCATCGTCTTCACGTCGAATGTCTTCGCCATTCTGGGTTTGCGCGCCGTGTACTTCCTAGTCGCGGGAGCGATGGATCGGCTGCACCTGCTGAATTACGGCCTGGCCGTCATCCTTGGTTTCGTCGGGGCCAAGATGCTGCTCGAAGCGGCACACGTGGACATCCCGATCTGGTTGTCACTGGTGGTCATCGTGGGAGTCCTTGCGGTCACGGGGGTCCTTTCGATGATCATCCCTCCGCAAGAAACGCCGGCCGCTACTCCGGATTAGTCGTTTCGCCGCGCGATGTCGCGCGCGGTTGCTTGCGCGACGGGACGGACGACGATCTCGTCGATGTCGACGTGGGCTGGCCTCGTAGCTGCCCACGCGATGCAATCTGCGATGTCATCCCCGGTCAGCGGCTCGATCCCTTTGTACGGCTTGCCGGCCTTCTCGGAGTCGCCCTCGAACCGCACTAGAGAGAACTCCGTCTCCACCAGCCCGGGCGCGATCTCGGTGACACGGACACCTGTGCCGAGCAACTCGAGTCGCAGGGTTTTCGTGATCGAGCGCACCGCGTGCTTGGACGACGTGTAGCCGCCTCCTCCCGGATAGACCTCGAAGCCGGCGATCGAACCGACGTTCACGATGTGGCCGCGGGACTCGACGAGTTTTGGGAGGAGCGCCCTCGTGAGCCGGATGAGCCCGAGGACGTTCGTCTCCCACATGGAGCGCAGGTGGTCGTCGGGCAGCTCGGCGATCTTCTCGACGCCGACGGCCATTCCGGCGTTGTTGACGAGCAGATCGACCCTGTCGATCTCGTTCGCGAATGCCGCAACTGAGTCCTCGTCGGTTACGTCCAGAGAGTGGAACGAGCCGCCGCACTCATCGGCCAGCTCGCGCAGGCGGTCGACGCGGCGAGCTCCCAGGACCGGATGGAAGCCTTCCTTGGCCAGTGCGCGGGCGGTTGCTGCTCCGATGCCGGCCGAGGCGCCGGTGACCACGGCCACCTTGTTGATCTCTGCACCACCCTGGTTCATGAAACGATCGTCTCATGACCGACCGACGCATCACGATCATCGGAGCACCCCTCGACCTCGGCGCGGCCCGGCGCGGCGTCGACATGGGCCCCAGTGCGATCAGGTACTCGGGACTTGCGGAGCGACTCGAGGCTCTCGGCTTGGACGTTGCCGATGAAGGCAACGTGGGGGCCGAGCTTCCGGAGGTTGCAAACGTTGCCGACGAACGTGCTCGGTATCTGCCGGAGATCCTGGCCACATGCGCGCAGATAGCGACACGGGTCTCCGAGATCGCCGGTGACGACCGCTTTCCGCTGGTGCTCGGAGGCGACCATTCGATAGCGATGGGCTCGCTGGCCGGCCTGAACGCCGCGCTTGGCACCGGTGGAGTTCTATGGGTCGACGCGCACGCGGACATGAACCGCCCCACCACGTCCCCTTCGGGAAACGTGCATGGGATGCCGCTGGCGACGGCTCTCGGAGCTTGCGGGTTCGAGCTCGAAGGATTCGCGACTCCGCCCTGGGTGCAACCAGATCGCGTAGCGATCGTGGGGGCGCGCGAGCTGGATCCCGGCGAGAAGAAGTTGATCCGCGAACTGGGTGTGTACGTCGCAACGATGGCCGACATCGATCGGCGGGGGATCCCGGATGTGATGCGTGAAGCACTGGAAGTCGTTGGGGGGCCGGGATTCGTTCACGTCTCTCTGGATGTCGACGTGTGCGATCCGGAGATCGCTCCGGGGGTGGGGACTCCGGTCCGCGGTGGGCTCTCGTACCGAGAGGCTCACCTCGCCATGGAGCTCGTTGCCGAATCTGGTTTGCTGACGTCGTTGGAAGTGGTCGAGGTGAACCCGATCCTCGACCATGCGGACGCGACCGGGGCCCTGGCAGTGGATCTAGTCGCGAGCGCGCTCGGAGCTCGCATCCTTTAGCCCCATCGTTGGAATTCCCAATCAATAAGGATCGATTCTTTCCAATCAAACCGCGCTATTTGGTCGATTGGGTTGGAAAGAATGAGATGAGGCCAACCGGAACGGCTAATCGTGTAGGACGCGGCCCTCGATGCCGCCCGCGACGGCTATCACTTCGCCGGTCACGTGACCTGAGATCTCGTCGGAAGCAAGCGCAACGACAACGCGGGCGACATCCGCAGGTTGAGCGACTTTCCTCAGCGACATCGTGCGGGTGATTCGATCCACGAATTCCGGATCGTCCAAGCGATCGCTCGTGCGTTCCACCGCGGTCCATCCCGGAGCAACGACGTTGACGCGGCCCCGCGCGGCGATCTCGACGATCTCGTTCTTCAAGCTCTTCACGAAGCCAGATGCCAGAGCACCTTTAGCTGCCGCGTAGTCCGCGTAACCGGCCTCTCCGATGATGCCGGCGGTCGAAGCGACGATGACGATGTTGCCGGTTCCGGTTTCCTTGACGTGGCGGAGGAACGCTCGGCAGGTCAGAAAGACGCTGTCCAGGCACGAGCTCAAAGTTGCGCGCCAGCGCTCGAACGTCATCTCCCAGACGGGCTCTTCGATGGGGGCCCAGGCCCCCGCGTTCGCCACGACTAGATCTAGCCTTCCCAGCGAAGCCACCGCCTTGGGGATCAGTGCGTCGGCCTCGCTCTCGCTTGTGAGATCCGCTTTCAGCGCTACGCCGTTGTGCCGCGAGGCCAGATCCCGAGCTCGCTCGTCACTGCTGAGGTAATGGATCGCTACGCGTGCGCCTTCGGCTGCGAAGGCATCCACGATCGCGGCACCGATCCCGCCGGCGCCACCGGTGACAAGCACACCCTTATCCCGCAGTCCCGTTTCCATGACCGGGTGACGCTACCCTGCCGGGCGTGAAAGACATCGGTATCGCGGGCCTCCCGTACGCGGGCAAGACGACGCTTTTCGAAGCGATCACGCGGGCCGGCTCGTCGGGGGGCAGAGCCAATCAGGCAGTCGTCGACGTACCCGATTCCAGAGTTGGGGTGCTCGCCGAGATGGAGCACTCCAAGAAGATCGTGCACGCGAAGGTCCGGTTCGTCGACGTGCCGGGAGGGCTCACGGCGACGGGCATCGCAGAGTTTCGAACGACCGATGCGCTGTGCATCGTGCTCGGAGCATTCACCGATGATGCCGACCCGGTTCGCGAACTTGCTTCCGTTCGTGCGGAGTTGGTGCTGGCCGACCTCGCCAGCATCGAGAGCGGGGTGGAGAAGGCGCGTAAGCGGGCGCGAGGCTCGAAAGAAGCCGCGAGGGAAGTCGAAGCACTCGAACGCGCTCACGCCCTGCTAGATGAAGAGAAGCTGCTGCGCGACGGGACGTTCGATGAGGAGGAGCTGAAGCTATTGCGTGGCTACGGCCCCCTCACGTTGAAGCCATGGGTCGAAGTCGTGAACGTTGCCGAAGGGGTGAACGAGCCACCTGCAGAGCTTCCCGGCGCGGTTGCCGTGAGCGCGGCTTTGGAAGCTGAAGTCGCAGGGATGGATCCGCTCGAGGCCGCCGAGCTACTGGCCGGATTCGGGATCGACAAACCGGGGCTCGACCGCGTCGTCGACGGGTGCTACCGCGCGCTCGATCTGATCACGTTCCTCACGACCGGCGAAGACGAGACGAGAGCTTGGGAGGTTCGCCGAGGCGCGACCGCACCAGAAGCTGCAGGTGTCATCCACTCGGACCTGCAGCGGGGCTTCATCCGGGCCGAGGTCATCGCTTATCAAGATCTCATTGACGCAGGATCTTGGGACTCCGCCAAGAAGGAAGGCCATCTGCGCGTCGAGGGTAAGGACTACGTCGTGCAAGAAGGCGACGCGCTGAACATCCGCTTCGCCGTCTAGAGCGCCGAGGCGCTAGATCAACGCGCTCCCACCGGAGCGGCGAGGGTCGTGCGCCGCGTCCACGGTTCCATTCGCATCGACCGACGCGGCCTGCACCGCGCCGAAGTACATGTGGATGTCGTCGTAGGGGTGGGGGGCGTAGCCCAACCGCTCGCCCGGCAGTCCCGGTTCGAAGCAGAGCATCTCGCCGTCGGGACGCGGGTCCAGGTGTGCCCGCGGGGCTGCAACGGCTTCGGCAAGCGTGTCGTTGTCGACGGCAAGATGGATGAGCGTCTGAGCGATCGCCGAAACGATCCGGTCGGCCCCCGGAGATCCCAGCCCAACGGTGCGATCCGGTCCTGTGGCGATGGTCGGGGCCATGTTCGAGTGACAGCGCGATCCCGGCGGCAAACGATGAACGCCGAGAGGATTCAACTCTTCTTCGCCAAGCGTGTTGTTGAGAAGCATGCCGTGCACGACGACTCCCGAGCCGTAGCCGTTGGATTCCGTTATCGAGCACACGTAGCCGTCGGAGTCGGCAGCCGACGAATGGGTGGTCGAGGGCGAGCGCATCGCCCGCGCTTCTTCGAACGCGGCCGCGATGCTGCTGGGATCTAGGTATCTCTCGCGCCGGTAACCGACGGCGGCGCGTTGTGCTTCGACAACCGCTCGGGTTCGATCCAACGGATCGGCGAGCTCGGCGGGATCAAGCAAGGCCAGCATATGAGCGAGCACGGCTCCGCCGACTGCCGGAGGGGGGTTGGACTCGACCTTCCACCCGAACGCATCGGTCGCGATCGGCGCCCGGATCTCGGCTTCGTAATTCGCCAGGTCGTCGATACCGATGAACCCGTTTCGTGCGGCGACCTCTTTCTCCATCTCTTCGGCGAGCGCTCCCGTGTAGAAGACGGCGGGACCTTCTTGTGCGACCGCACGTAGCGCATCGGCCAGATCGGGCTGAACGAAGAGGTCGCCCGCTTCGAGCAGCCGGCCGTCTTTCTCGAAGATGGCCCGGGACTCCGGCTCACGCATCCAGATCGGGTCCCAGGTAACGGATAGGTAATAGGCGGAGGTGAGCGGGAAAGGCAGACCGGACCCCGCGGCTTCGATAGCCGGGTCGAAGAGCGCCTCCCACTCGATGCTTCCATGGCGCTCCCACGCGACCCGAGCCGCCGCAAGGATCCCCGGCACCGCAATCGACCCGGCGCCGATGCCCGTATAC
>JBHELU010000133.1:0-5625 GCA_046262955.1 Actinomycetota bacterium
CACCATCGGGCCCTCCCGTCGCGAGGATCTTTCCGCCCGGACCGAATTCGGCTTGCGCGAAAGGCTCTCCCGCATCGCCCGGCAGTAACGCGATCAGGTGCGATTCGACGACCGCGCGTCGAACGGCGGCTTCGGCCTCTGCCGTTGGAGCAGTCTGATAAGCCTTCAGCGCAAGCAGGAGACTCAGCTGCGGATCGATCGAGATCTGATTGGTCGCCTCGGCAGCGATCCCACGCGACGACGCCAAGCGTCCTTGGTCGGTGGCACGGTGCGCCTGGGATAAGGCAAGGATGACCAAGATCGCCAACGCCGCGACGCCGACCGTTAGCCCTGCGACCGCTCTTCGCAACCCGCGGGCTTTCTGTCTTTGTTCGGCCTGCTCTTGTTGTTTACTCTCGTGGACAAATGCTCGCTCGAGTTCGTTGAGGATGCCTTGAGGCTCCGTCCCGAGCCATTCCGACAAGGTCGCCAAGCGAGCGCCGCGGTAGAGGCCAGATGGATCTCGCCCATCGGCTTCCCAATCGGCTGCAGCCCGGGTCAGATGAAGGTGAAGCTTTCGTCGCTGCGCGTCCTCTTCAAGCCATACCTTTAGTCGAGGCCACTCCCTGATAACAGCTTCGTGCGCGATCTCTACGAATCCGTCATCGATCGTTACCAGGCGGCGATCGGCCAAAGTTGCAAGCACGCGCCCGGACGTCGCGTCCGTATCGACATCGAACTCAGAGATAGAAGCGCGACGACGGACGGCTTCATCTCCCTCGCCGACGATGAGCCGCGACAAGATCTGACGCATGATCCGGCGGTCGTCGGCGCCGAGCTCTTGGAAGGATCGTTCCGCCAGCCGAGCAACCGAACCACGGACACCTCCGATCTCCATGAGATCTGCACGGCGCAGGAGAGGATCACTCCTGTGGTCCCACAGCTCCGCTAAGCACGCCGATAGCAAGGGCAGAGCACCTGGTCGACCGAGCACATCCGCAACCAGGGTGTTCGTAAGCGAATCTTCGACGCGGGCAGCAGCGCGGAGCGCGGGCAGCTCTATCGCACGGTGCAGCTCGTCCGGCTGCATCGGTCCCACCAGCGCGTTCTGACGCGATACGGCTCGCGCGAGTTCGGGATGCATACCCAGGCGCCCGTAGAAATCCGACCTGATCGCGAGAACGATGACCAGCTGCTCGTGGCTACCTTCGATCATCTGGACGATGCCTGCGATGAATTCCTCCCGAGGCAGCACGTCGCAGAGGGTGAAGAGCTCCTCGAATTGGTCGACAAAGAGGAGACAGGGTCCCAAAGAGGTCAGAAGGTCCGCGGGATCATCCCCGTCCGACGGCGAGACCCCAGCGGCTCGTAAACCTCTTTCAAGCTCCTCCTTGGGATCGTTGCCCGGTCGCATGAGCACGTGAACGCAGTCCGCGAACCGCGGTAGAAGACCATCGGCAAGCGCAGGAAGAAGGCCTGCTTTGACAAGCGACGACTTGCCGCTTCCGGACGGGCCGACGATCGCAAGAACACGAGCACCTGCCAGTCGCGCGGCCAGGTCGGCAACCAACCGCTCTCTCCCGAAAAAGAAGTCGCGGTCCTCGCGTTCGAACGTGACCAGGCCTTTGTAAGGGCGGGGATGAGGATCCGACGACTCAGCAGGTGCTCTTGTTACGACTTTGTGCGCGTCGTCGATCGACCGAAGGTCGCCGATACTTCGCGCCAAACGATCTTCGACCAGAGCCAGACCCGCCCGACTCAACCTCGCGTCTTTTTCGGCGGCTTTGATCCGATCGGCAGCCAAAGAACGCGCGTAAGTCGTTGCCATCTCGTGTACTCGAGCAGGGACTCCTTCGCTCTGCGCTTCGATAGAGGGCGCGGCAGCGATGGCATCTTCTTTGCCGGTGTAGAGCTCGACGATCTGGATCACGTCGTCACCGGACAGGGGTCCCAGCATCACCCGCCGGCTGCGTTGGGGATCGACGTGGTCTACGAAGGACCACAGCCGACTGCTTCCCGCCTCCGAGTCGTACCCGACGACCAGTAGGGCAGCCTGATCTCGGATCGCATGCGCGAGGTCGGCCAGCGTCGCAAAGAGCTCGCGATTGGCGCGATCGATGTTGTCCATGATGATGAGGACGGGTTGATCGGGCGCAAGGGCTTTCAGGTGCTCCGCGATCTTTCGACCGATCTGCCCCGGCTGCGAATCTCCTTCTAGGTCCGCGAGCGAGATACCGCAGAGAGCCAATGCGCGCTCGAGTGCAACCGTGCCGCTTATCTCGTGGTCGACAGCTCCATAGAGAACCAGCGCGCCGGCTTCATACGCGTCGCGCGCGAGTTCCGCACATAGGCGAGTCTTGCCGATCCCACTTGGGCCTTCGATTAGCGCAACATCGCCCCGGCCATGATTCGCGCGCCCCATAGCGGAGAGCAACCACGCGTGCTCGGCATGACGGCCCGACATCGGTGTGACCACATCGAGCTCGGGAGGTAAGGGAAGTGGCGAAGGACTCCACTCCGTCTCCAGATCCGGATCCTGGGAAAGGATCGCAGACTGAAGTCGTTGCAGCTCCGGACCGGGGTCGATGCCGAGCTCGTCCGCCAGCGCAACGCGGGCTCTCTGGTAGGCATCGAGGGCGTCGCCCTGACGATCCACCCGATAAAGAGCTACTAGAAGAAGAGCCCACAAGTGTTCTCGCAGAGGCTGGTCGCGCAGGAGAGCTTCTAGCTCGGCGACGACATCGCGCGCTCGACCCAATCTGATATCTGCATCGATGCGAGCCTCCAGAGCTTCGAGGCGCAGGTTCTCGAGGCGATCGATCTCCCTTACGAACACCTCGGTGGGAACGAGGTCTTGATAGGGCGCCCCGTTCCAGAGGGATAGCGAGCGGCGAAGTGTGGCCGCAGCAAGAGAAGCTGCGCCTCGCTGCAACTGGTCGCGGCCGGCAGCCGCGAGCGACTCGAACCGGTGCGCGTCGACGTCCTCAGGAGACGACCTCAACCGGTACCCGCCCCCCGAAGTAACGATCAACTCCGCGGGGGCACCCGGCTTGCGCTGAGGCTCCAACGTTTTTCGAAGCCGCGCGATGTACGCGTGGAGAGTCTTTTCGGCGGTCCGCGGAGGATCTTCATCCCACAGGGCCTTGATCAAGGCTTCCGTGGTGACGACTTGGCCTACGTGCATCGCCAGGAGCGCGAGGACGGTCCGCTCCTTCCCTCTTATTGGAAGGGGGCCGTCTTCTCCGATCACCTCAATGGGTCCCAGCACGCGGAATCTCATCTTCGAAAGAGAGCGGGCTTCGCTGGTGCTGGGGGATACCAAATCCACGTCTGAAGGCTACGGCGTCTGACTTCTGGGCGTCGGTCGCATTCCATCACTGCCGACGATCGAGTCCTCCGGTTGCAGAAAGGTTGCAGACCCGTGGTTTCGGACGGCCGCAACCGATCTGCAACCCCCGTCGGCCATCGTCGGTCTCGTCCAGCGTCCTCGAAGGAGGTTGTCGTGAAAACAGTGCTTCTGAGAACCGGCGTCCTACTCGTCACGCTTACTTGCGTGTTGGTCAGCTACTTGCCCATCTCCGCGAGTGCGCGGGAAACGAGCAAGGGACCCCACGGGTTGGAGCTCACGAGGAAGGAGCGTCGCCGGTGGACGGTCGCCACCGGGGGCCCCACGAGCACTTTCAAAGCCGGTTCCGGCGAACGCTTCATCAGAGTCTCCCTCGATTATCAAGGGCTCGACGTCGGCTGGACCCTCGCGGGGATCTCCGGACGGCTCTACGAGGTCAAGGCTGGCCACCCACAACTGCTCGTTTCGTTCTGCGGTAGGTCACCGATCCTTCATGTCGATCGTGACGTCACGGTGGAGGTACGAGCTGTTGTCGGCGGCTGCGAGGTGGGGAACTACGGAGTGCAGGCCCGCACGACCGTCGCCTTCTACCGCTAGGCCATCCATCTGCAACGGGAATGCAACCGATGCGTCCCAAGCTGCGACTGCGATTCTGGGAAAAAGATCGAAAGGATAAAAAGATGAAGATTCGACTGGCAGCAACCACAGCCGCTATGTGCCTGATCGTAGCGGGTCCGGCATCCGCCGGCCATGTGAGTAACAACCCCCGCGTGATCGGCTATGCCTATACCTGTTCGCCGTGCGGCGTGAGCTTCGGACCCACCGGTGGCATGCCGATGGGAGGGGTCTCCTTCTGGCCCACTGGGCACGAGCACTACGCCTCGGTGCGGCTGGTCGACCAAAGCGGTCGGCCGGTGGCTTTCGAGGTGTGGCAGGGGGCCCCTGGGAACGATCGCTACGTCGGCAGAGGTTGCGGTACGCATGGCCCGTTCCTCATCGAGGCGGGCATCGACATCTCCGTCATCCCGATGAGCGGCGTGTGCGATGTGGGAGCCCAGCCCGCATCTCTGCCCACGAAGGGCATGGCATACGTGACCTTCACTCGATGAATGCGGCTGAGCAGGAGTGCACCAGAGGGGAGTCGAACCCCTGACCTCACCCGTGCGAGCCGTGCACAAGCCGTTTGCGGCTCTTTCCGGCAATACACGTTGGGAACCGTCAATTCAGGTCATGCCACTTTTTTGGGAGCACGCTTTGTCGACCAGGTCTTGCATCCATGACTTCGTACCCCATATTGCTATAAGCACATATGTTCGGCAGCAAGGGGAAGAAGGATTCCTTGAGCCGCTGGAGAAGGCTAGCCTCCACATCTCTCAAGGCTGGGGATGACGCGTGGTCTTTGCTCGATCAGCGATGCGCAGTATTGGTGTACTGCTACTCGCGGTTGTAATGCTCACCCCGGGCCCTCAGCGCGCGGGTGCAGCCGCTCGCGCGGCAAAGAGCGATTCCTGCCGACATCAACGTGCTTTTGTCCATCGGGCCGGTGGGGTCAGGATCACTCGACGACGACTGATCCGAAGGGCACCGCATCCATGTCTGTATCGAACTGGCTTCGATACCTACGAACCTACGTTGGGGCTTACGAGCACCGGCCGGATCTTCTACAAGGCTCAGGAGTTTTATCAGTTACCCGGGGGGGGTTCCCGCGCGGGCATCGTTGCGCCGGTCATCCGGTCGACGGACGGGGGATCATCGTGGCAACGAGCAGCCCCGCTGCAACGAGGGCAGGTCATCAGCGACCCTTACCTTTACGTCGACCCCAGCACGGATCGAGTCTTCTCGGCCGATCTTCAGGAGAACCTCTGCGGCTCCGTGTCGTTGAGCGACGATGATGGCAACAGCTGGATCACAAACCCGCAGGTTTGCGGCGAGACCGACCACGAAACGGTCTTCGCAGGACCGTCCGTCACGAGCATCACCGTTGGCTATCCCAACATCGTCTATTACTGCGCGATCAACGGCGGCGCGACGAATCTCGGAGCCGCGGCAGGATGTTTGAAGTCGCTCGACGGAGGAGTGACGTACGCGCCCACAGGCGAACTCGCCTATCCCGCTCGACAAGATGAGAGCGAGGGGCCGGGTAGCTACTGTGTTGGGGCCACCGGCCACGGCGTCGTCGGACCAGACGGGACCGTCTATCTCCCCAAGGGATGGTGTGGTCAGCCGTATCTTGCGATCAGCCACGACGAGGGCATGACGTGGTCGCGCGTGCAGGTCGCGACCAATGGGCTCCCTCTCGA
>JBHELU010000134.1:0-12471 GCA_046262955.1 Actinomycetota bacterium
CGTCTGCTTCGAGCGCGGTTCGGTAGTTCTTGGTCCAGTAGGAGATGCCGAGGGTGCGGTCGTAGGAGTCGACCTGATGCACCCACCGCTTGCCCACGTAGGGAACATCGCAGACGATGCGCGGCGTGGCGAACCCCGGCAGGTAGCCCATGATCGAGTGCTGCAGGTCCTGGGCTTCGTGCACGGACAGCCGCCAGTGCTCGGAGTTCGGGATCATGTCGCACATGTAGAAGTAGTAAGGCATGACTCCGGCGTGATCGAGCAGCCTGAAGCAGAGATCCAACAGGGCTTCGGAAGAGTCGTTCACACCCCGAAGTAGCACACCTTGATTGCGAACGTCTCGGAAGCCCATGTCGAGCAAGGCCCTTGTCGCCTTGGCAACCAATGGAGTGATGGAGTTCGCGTGGTTGATGTGCGTGTGGACGGCCAAAGCCACGCCGCGAGAGCGTGCCTTGACGGCCATTCTCTCGAGTCCCGCCATGACGTCGTCTTGCAGGAAGTGCTGCGGCAGCCCCATCAGGCCCTTGGTCGCGAGCCTGACGTCGCGGATGTGATCGATGTCGATCAACGCCGACACGAACTCTTCTAGGTGTGCGATCGGCAGGTTGGCGACATCGCCGCCGGACACCACGACATCTCGAACGGATGGCGTCGCGCGCAGGTATTCCAGGATGGCCTGGTGGCGCTCCTTCTGCTTGAGCTCGAACCTGTGCTTAAGGACTTGCGGCACGTTGTTCCCGATCAGATCCATGCGCGTGCAATGCCCGCAGTATTGGGGGCATGTCGACAACAGCTCGGCTAGGACCTTGGTGGGATACCTGTGTGTCAGTCCTTCGACCGCCCACATGTCTGCCTCGTGGAGGCTGTCCCGGGACGACATCGGGTGACTCGGCCATCGTGCGTCGCGGTCCGCGAAAGCCGGGATCATGTAGCGCCTGATCGGGTCGGCCCAGAGATCTTGCTCGTCCATCGTGTTGAGCATTTGGGGCGGGACGAGCAGCGACATCGTGGCCCGCTTCTGCTGGTCCTGAGCGATCGAGCCCATCAAGCTCTGCGGCATCAGCTCACCGAACACGACCTGCAGCTCGGCGAGGTTCTTGACCGTGTTCTGCCGCTGCCACCGAGCGCTTGCCCACTCCGCAGGGGTGACGTCCCGATAGCCGGGCAGACGGTGCCAGTCCGGCTCGACGAGCTCCGCAGACGAGGGGTAGCGGTAGGGCTGGCTGAGCTCCTGGTGGGGATCGGCCGCGGCCGTAGCCGCTTCCCTCAGAAAGCCGGAACCTTGAAGTGTGTTTGGCATCGAGCTAGCATAGCGGAATCTCATTAGGCAATCTACCTATATATCGGAAGGATATTCGGATGGCTAAAGGGAATCCCGATTCGACTCTCGGCGGAGCCGTAGCGATAGATGGCCTCGATCGGATAGACCGCCAGATCGTGGCCGAGCTCGAACAGGACGCTCGGGCGACCTATGCAGAGGTGGGGACGAAGGTGGGGTTGGCGGCGTCGTCCGTTCACGATCGTGTCCGCAAGCTCGAGCGGGCCGGTGTCATCGGTGGCTACCGGGCAGAGGTCGATTACGGACGAGTCGGCCTTCCGATCACGGCTTTCGTGAGCATCGCTCTGCGTCCCGGCTCCCCCACCGACATCCCGTCTCGGATCGCCGAGCTACCTCTCGTGGAATCCTGCTACTCCGTAGCCGGCGACAACTCGTATGTGCTCGTCGTGCGAGCCCCCGACACGAAGGCACTCGAAGACCTTCTCGATGCTTTGCGCGCCAAGCTCGAGGTAGTTACTCGATCCACGATCGTGCTGTCGACGCCGTTCGAGCGGCGGCCGATGGTGGGAGCGGTCGGCGACTTAAGTAACTAGCACCTGGTTTTCGAGCAGATCGCGAGCAGTTTCATAGATGCGGCCCGCCCAATCGTCGGCGATGTCTTTGATTATGAAGTTGTGAATGCCGAAACGCTCTTCGATAGATCCGGGGCTGGGCCCCCGGGCGCGGACTCTCTCCTCCTCACGATCTTGCTCGACCCCGAGCAAATCGTCGCCGATCGGAAGTCCTGGGCTGTAGGCCCGGCCGGACGGTCTGAACCACATGGGCTTTTCGTTCTCCAAGATCACACTCCAGTGGTGCTCGTGCACCAGGGTGTGGTGGATCGAGCACAGCATCACGAGATTCGACAGGTCTGTGGGGCCTCCTAAGACCCAGTGCTTGATGTGATGGGGATGAAGGAACGTCTTCATCGAACAGCCCGGAAACGCACAGCCGCCGTCTCTTTTGGCTACCAGGCGCCGAAGCCACCGCGGGACGTTGTGGGCAACCCGGCCGATGCCGACATCGCCGTTCTTTCCATGCGCCACGACCTGGTAGCGACAGTCGCATGAAAGGCGGCGAGCGACATCGGGATGCAGCGCGACGCCGTCTTCGGTCTCACACTGGTAGCTATCCGATGCCAGCGCCTCCAGCGACGCATGCACTACGAGCGTGGCGCGATCGGGGTCGGCGTCTTGTGCGATCGCGTTCGATGCAAGAAGAACCAGGGCATCGGCGCGCTTCCGCTCAAGAGTGTTCCCGTCGCTTTGATCGTCGTCTGGAAGATCGGGAAGGTCTTTAGCGATGCGGTCGAGCGCCGCTTTGACCTTTAGTGCCTGCTCTGTGGGAAGCACGCCCGAGAGCCCACACGTGTCCTCGGTCATCGGATAGATATCCACATGGCGATGGCGGTAGGGCTCGGCGGCATCTGAGGCGCGCTGCAGCGAGTCTGCCTTGTTCCTGATCGCAGACGGAGTGACCCGTCGCGCCCACGAGAGCAACTTGTCTTCGTTCTTGGGGGTTGCAAAGCGACACAGCTCGGCAGTCTTGTCGAGGCTCAATGCGCCACACGACAACGCTGCCGCGATCTTGGGTAGGGACTCGAGGGCATAACCAGCTTCGGCCCACCGGCGCGCTTTCCACGAAGAGATCCCGTAGCGGGCCGCCATCCACCGATGAAGGGTGTTGAAGCCGTCGCCTTCCCATGCCCCGGTCCGGTCTAGCTCGACGATGTCGCGCAGGAGCTCTCGTTCAGCGGAACAGGACACCCTGAACGAGGAGTCCATCCGCTCGATGACGCCTGTCGCCGCTTCCGCCACCATTCCTCTCGCTTCCGCCACCATGCCTCCGCCGATCCCCCACTGCTGCTTCGACTACCGGCCAAGCATATACGAACATATGTTCGCTTGTCAAGCCAAACATGCAGGTCAGGGCCTGGATTTGAGGGATTGAGAGCTCCCGTTGTGGGGCGCCATGCGTTGTGGGGCGCCATGCAACGAACACAGAAGACCGGGCGTCTTTTCGGTATGCGGGCGCGACGACTGGTGATCTTGGCGGTGGCCCTCTCGCTGTTCGCAGCGGGGACTGCGCGTGGTGCTGAGAGCGCCATACACACTTCGGTGATCAGAAGCGCGGACGCCCATTGGATCGTCGGGCCGTCGGGAGCAGGCCGAGTCCGTTACGTCGACGCGCTGTACTACGAGAAGTATCAGGATGGTTCGACTCGTGTCCTGGCGACGATATTCATGGGAACGTGCCGTGCACGATCAGGTTCTCTGACGGACTGCCGCACAGAGAAAGCCGTCGACCAGAATGACTTCGAACCGCACTTCGTCATGGACCCACTGCTCCAGACGGCGAGCCTCGATCTAGGTCCCAATCATGTCGAGTGGATGTCGAGCGCGACGCCGCAACTGACTTTCTTAGAGGTCGTCTGCGATCCTCAAGACGAGAACCAGGACCAGGGCCCGGACCTCGGCAGGGACGCCTCCGCAACCGGGACGCTGTTCGGCCGCAATCTTGCGAGTAGAGCTAACGGTTCGGACTATGGCTTTCTCACGACCGGCGCGCTGGTGACGCACTGTGCGTGGTCGGCCCTCCACCACTCTCCCGCAACGATCACGAAGTGAGGCGGCGCCCGATCACGTAGCGCTGGATCTGGTTCGTGCCCTCCACGATCTGTAGGGCCTTGGCCTCCCGCATGTAGCGCTCGACCGGGTATTCGGTTATGTATCCGTAGCCCCCGTGCAGTTGAACCGCGTCCGTGGTTACGCGCATGGCCATGTCGGAGCAGAACATCTTCGCCATCGCGGCCTGTATCGAGTAGTCCAGGCCCCGGTCCCGCAATCGGGCTGCGTTCGTGTAAAGAGCGCGGCCCGCTTCGACCCGCGTTGCCATGTCGGCGAGCATGAATTGCACGCCTTCGTTCTGGGCCACCGGCTTTCCGAACTGCTCTCGATCCTTCGTGAAAGACAGGGCCTGGTCCAAAGCTGCTTGGGCAAGCCCCACGGAACACGCAGCGATCCCAAGGCGTCCCGAATCGAGAGACGCGAGGGCGATCCGGAAGCCCAGGCCCTCGTCTCCGAGCCGGCGCTCCTCTGCAACCTCGACGTCATCCAGCTGGAGCATCCAGGTCGGAGACGATCTCCAGCCCATCTTGTCCTCTTTCTTGGCGCCCGCGAATCCCGAAGTGCCTTTGTCGAGCAGGAACGCGCTGACACCTTTGGGCCCCGCGTCGCCGGTGCGTGCCATCATCAGCACGATGTCGGCCTCGGCCCCCCGAGTACAGAAGACCTTGCTGCCGTTCAGCACGTAGCCACCGTTCGCGCGCACGGCCTTGGTGGTGAGAGCGGCTGCATCCGAGCCCGATGACGGCTCCGAAAGCGAGTAGGCACCGAACGCGTCCCCCGTGGTCAGACGCTCGAGTAACTCTTTCTTCTGTGCGTCGGTGCCGAACGTGTTGATAGCGAACGCGCACAACGTGTGCACCGACAGACCGATCGCGAGGGCCACATAGGCGTGCGCGAGCTCCTCGATCACCAGCAGATACGTCTCGAACGGCTGTCCTCCGCCGCCGTACTCCTCAGGGAACGGGATGCCGGTCAGGCCCAACTCGGCGAGCTGTGAGTACAGGGGAAGCGGATCTTCCGAACGCTCCTCGTAGCCGATCGAGCGTGGAGCCGCTTGTTCGGTTGCGAATTCGCGCACGAGGCCTGCGAGGTCGCGCTGGTCGTCGTCGACCAGCCTTAAGTCTGCGGGCATGTGCGGCAGAATAGCTTCCATCGTGAAGATCGAAGATCAGCACGGCGAGTCATTGACCGAAGCTACCGTCGTACTTGACGACGATGAACTGATCGATCTCCTTCAGGGACTCGCCGACATCATCGAAGGTCAGCGCGTGCATCTGCACTTCAATCAGCTCGGCGGCCCGCAGCTCGTCGTACGACGAACGGCCGAGGCCGAATCGGATCCTTTGGGCCGCCAGACCGACTGGTGGGTGGGGCCTCTCATCCTGTTCGCCGCGGTTTTCGTCGTCGTCGGGCTCGTCACCGTCGTGCGGTGGGCCGGGGGGTTGCTGTGACGCTCGGTCCCCGAGCGGACGCGCTGGAACGACTCGCTGCTACCACTCCGGAAAAACCGCTCGACGTCCTCGTGGTCGGCGGTGGCATCACGGGGGCCGGGATCGCCCTCGACGCGTCGGCGCGTGGCTTGCAGGTCGGACTTGTCGAGCGGGTCGACTTCGCTTCGGGTACGTCGAGCAAATCTTCCAAGCTGGTACATGGAGGGCTTCGGTATCTCGAACAGCGCGAGTTCGGTCTGATCCGGGAGGCCTCGACCGAGCGCGACCTGCTCAGACGGCTCGCCCCGCACCTCGTCGAGCCGGTTCCGTTCACACTGCCCGTTTCCGACCGGTGGAACCGCGCTCGATTTTCGGTAGGACTGTGGGCGTACGACACGCTCGCCTCGTTCAAGAACATGAAGGTTCACCGACACCTCGATGCCGAAGAGACCGAAGAGCGGGTGCCGCTTCTCCCCCACGGCAAGGTGAAGGGCGGTTACCTCTTCTACGACTGCAAAACCGACGACGTGCGACTGGTCATGGAGAACCTGATACAGGCGCGCCGTTATGGCGCGATCGTCGCGAACTACCTTCCCGTTCGCGACCTCGAGCCTGGACCGGACGTTTGCCGAGCGACCCTCGAGGACACGGAAACCTGCGCGACGTTCGACGTCTACGCGCGGCGCGTCATCGTTGCGGCCGGCGTGTGGACGGATGGAGTCGAAGGGCTTGCGACCGTAGGGGCGAGGGTTCGCTTACGTCCCTCGAAGGGTATCCATCTGGCGTTCCGGCACGACGCGCTTCCCATCCAGGGAAATGCGGCGTTCATCCCGGACGCAGAGCGGAAGAGATTCTTGTTCGTGATCCCGTGGATCGACGGCGTCATCGTCGGCACGACCGACACCGCTTACGAAGGCAACCTCGACACCCCACAAGTAGAGCCTGAGGACCGCGAGTACTGCCTGGCAGCTTTGAACGCGGTCTTCGATCTGGGACTTACCGAATCCGACGTGGCGGGGGCGTGGGCGGGCTTGCGACCTCTGATCGCGGCCGACAAAGGCGCGACGGCCGATCTCTCTCGCAGGCACACGGTTTACGAGATCGCCGAGGGGATCATCGGGATCACCGGCGGCAAGCTAACGACCTTCAGGCGCATGGCGATCGACGCCGTTGACAGGATCGCTTCGGATCTCGGCAACACGAGCAAGTCGAAGACACAGTGGATCCGTCTGGGATCGAGCGACGCGGGTGCGCTTCGGTCGGCAGTGGGTCGCCGGGCACAAGCATTGGGCATCGACACCGATCGGGCGGCGAACCTCGTTCGCTGTTACGGAGACCGAGCTCTCGCGGTTCTCGACCTCGCGGCCACCGAGGGTGCGACCGGAGCGCTTCTGGAAGACCGTCTGCCGATCGAGGCGGAGATCCCCTACTGCGCTCGAAACGAGATGGCGATCCACCTCGCCGACTTCCTTGCACGACGAACGCGCCTCGCTCTGCTCGATCGAGAGGCCGGTTTGGGAGAGCACGCTCGGGCCGCGCGAGTCATGGGGGCCGCCCTGTCGTGGGACGACTTGAGGACCGCGAACGAGATCGAGGGATACAGGGCGGACGTAGAACGCGAGCGGGGGATGAGACTCCTGCCTTCCTCCGTCGCCACCGGCGCCAGCCACGAGCGCGCGGGGTGACGCAAGCTCTCGAGCCCGAGCTGGTCCCATCGTTCGACGGATCCGAGATCGCTGCCTACTCGTTCGGTGAGGACGCAGGAGACCACAAGGCTCCGGTTCTCATTTGCAACGCGGTGGGCGCAGACCTTTCGATGTGGCGTCGATCCGTCGTCGACCTGCAACGAGAGCGCAGGATCGTCGCGTGGGACCATCGGGGCCTTCACGCGTCCGGCCCCCCCGCCTCCGACCGCTTGGATGCAGGCGCGCAAGCAGAAGACGCGATCGCGTGCATGAACTACCTGGGGATCGAAGATTTCTACGTCACTTCCTGGAGCAACGGGGCGCGCATCGCGCTGGAAGTCGCCGTGCGTTATCCCGAGCGCGTTCGAGGTGCAGTGCTCGTGAGTGGGGTGTACGGATATCACCTGACCAACCTCATCAGAAGACTCGAGCTGCCTGCATTGATGCCTACGATCGCGGGCGTCGCCAAGCATTTCTCGGGCCCGCTTCAAGGCGTGTTTCATCGTCTCGTCGCTCGTCCCGAGGTGGCCGGGGTGATCCGGCAGTCGGGATTGATCGCGGCCCCCGCAGACACCCAAGCTTTGGTCGACGTGTTGCGCGGGATAGCAGACTCCGACTTGGGCATCTTCTTGAAGACGTTCGAAGCTCTCACCGGCGACTCCGTAGGGCGCATGCTGGGCCGGATCGAGCCGCCGGCACTGCTCGTTGCGGGAAGCAAGGACAACCTCGCACCGTTGCGCGGCGCCCAAGAGACGTGCCGCGCGCTTCCAAGCGCTCGACTCGTTGTTTACGAGGATGCGACCCATTTCTTGCCCATCGAGTTCCCCGGCCGTTTGTCCGAGGACCTGCGGCGCTTCGTCGCCGGGCCCGACGAGATGCTGGCGGCTCTGTAGTTTCTACAAGCGCTCTAGAAAAGATCGGATCTCGGCAGTCACCCGAGCCGGATGCGACAGGTTCGATGCATGTCCGGCTCCATCGACAACTACGACACCCGTGCATCCCGGCAGGCCCTCACACAAACGGTTGGCAAGCTCTAAGGAGATCGCGGCATCCAAGCTGCCGTGGATCACCACGGTTGGGCAACCGATCTCTCTGAGACGGTCGTGGATGTCTTCCCTCTGCATCAGCGTCTTGAATGGTTCGACCACCCATGAGCGCTCCCGCGCCAGCCACATGGCTTTCCAGGTGGACGACTCGGCGGGGCCGAGGATGACGGCGGCCGTGGAGTCGACGATGTCGCCTCCACCCTCCGCGAGCCAGCGCTCGAGCATCGCTTTGTAGATGGGGGCGAGGTGCTCGGGCTCCGGACCGGCTTGCGAGTCGATCATCACCAGGGCGCGGACGTGACCGGGTGCGGTTAGTGCGCAACGCAGCGACAAGAAACCGCCTTGAGACATCCCCACTAGCACTGCTTCGGAAACGTCGAGGTGATCCAGAAGCGCGATCAGATCGTGCGCGGAATCCCAGTACGTCCACGAGCCTTGCTGGGTCGTATCGCCGTGGCCCCGCTCGTCCCACGTGATGCAGAAGTAGTCGCGAGCAAGATCGTGGATCTGAGGTTCGAACATCGTGCGGTCCATCAGGATCCCGTGACTGAAGACCAGCGCGGGAGCAGCAGGCCTCCCGTGTGTCTCGAACGCGATGCGCGCATCGCTCAGTGTCAACTGGTCGACCATCAGACCTTGAGGTTGATGGCGTTGCGGATGATCTCGAAGCTGGCCGGTGTGAAGCCGAGCACCTCGCCGTCGGCTTCGATCCGCAGTGGTCGATCGGTCTCGACCGAGAGCCTTACCCTTTTGGCTTCGAAGATGTCCTCGTGCGGGACGTGCTCGCCCTTGTAGACCTTGGGAAGCAGCGATATCGCCTCGCGCTTGCGTGCGTGCTCGATCTGAATGTCGAGAAGACCGTCGGTGGGGGCCGCGCGGGGCGCGATCTTCATCCCTCCACCGAAGTACTGGCCGTTCGCAACTACCAGGTTGTTCATCAGCCCCTCGTAGGTTCTATCGACGAGCTCGACGGTTGCGCTCGCGATCCTCCACTTCCGTACCGCGAGCCAGAAAGCAACGAAGTACTTCATCGGGCCCAGCCAGCGCGGCAACCGCTGGGCGCGCCATACCGCTTCGGCCCCCAACCCGGCTTCTGCCACGTTCGCGAAGTAGCGGACGACGGTGTCGCCGTCCTGCGTGTACACGATCTTCCCGATGTCGATGGGGAATGCCTCTCCCCCGTCGAGATGGGCGACCGCGTGCGCGGGCAGCTGCGCGGGTAAGCCAAACGTTTTGATGAAGTCGGAGCCGGTGCCGGCCGCGATGACGCCCATCACCGCGTCGTCCCGAACCGGCTTGTCGTCCGTCATCATTCCGTTCACGACCTCATGAATTGTGCCGTCACCGCCGACGGCTACAAGGAAGCGAAAATCTTGTTTGAGTGCCGTGCGAGCGATAACCGTCGCGTCGCCGGGGCCCTGGGTGTAGCGGACCTCGTAGTCGAGCCCGCGCTCCTCGAGGAGGGCGCGGACTTTCGGCAGGCTTTTGCCCACTCCTCCATGGCCGGCTCGCGCGTTGCAGATCAGGATCATCGGGCCGAAGACGGAAGTCACAGGCCCAGCGCTCCAGGATTCATGATGCGATTCGGGTCGAGAGCCTGCTTGACCGCCGACAGCACGTCCCACCACCCGCCGAGCTCTTGCGGCAGCCACCGTGCTTTCGTGCGGCCGATCCCATGATGATGGCTGATCGAACCGCCCTGAGCCAGACAAGTGTCCATCGCGGTTTCCCACCAACCGTCGATCGTCTGCGCCGCGGTGCCCTCGTCGTCGCACGCCGTTGCGAGGGTGAAGTAGAGGCATGCACCGTCGACGTATACGTGTGAGATGTGACAGCCGCACAGTTGCGCGCGTTCCGACAGTGCCTCTTTGACGGCGTGATAGACGCCGCGCAGGTTGCTCCACGAGGCGGACAGCTCGATAGTGTCGGCCACGCCATAGGGACCCAGCAATCCTTCGCCGGCCATGACGTCGCGGAACGTCCTCACGGCATCGTTGCGATGCTTCCACCAGTGCTCGACCAGAGCCGAGTCCGCGGGCTTGCCGTTGCACGCGTTCACGGCGCGGATCGCTCGTTCGTCTGCGTCGGCTCCCTCGAATGACAGGAGCAACAACGGCTGTGGCTCGAAGCCTTCGATCGACATGCCGAACAGAGCCGAGTCTTCTTTGTCGTACAGCCGGACGAGTGTGGGTGCCAGCTCCGATTGCGCGATCGTCCTGCATGCCACGACACCGTCGGCCATGTGCTCGAAGGTGACGCAGCGATCTGCACGGCTCAACGAGATCGGGCGAACGCGCAGGGTTGCTTCGGTGATGATCCCTAGGGTCCCCTCGGAACCCAACATCAGCCCTGGGATGTCGGGGCCGGCCGAGCGACGGGGGTTGGGATCAGATCGGACCACGCGGCCCCCGGGCAGCACCGCCTCGAGCCCTGCAACCATGTTCTCAATCGCGCCGTACCGGGCCGAAAGCTGGCCCGCGGAGCGCGTCGCCAGCCACCCGCCGACCGTCGAGAGGCGGATCGATTGGGGCTCGTGACCCAGCGTGAATCCCCACGCTCCCAGAGAGCGAACGAGGTCGGGGCCCCACACCCCTGCCTGAGCAGTCACGAGCCGGCTCTTCGTATCGAACTCGAGGATGTTTTCCATAGCCTGCATGTTGACGACCACTGCGCCATCTGGTTCGATCCCGCGAACCACGCTCGAGCCTCCGCCGAACGGAACGACGGCGGTTCTGGTCGCGTCGGCCCACTCGAGAATCGCGCCGACCTGCTCCGTGTTTATCGGTCGCACGACGCATAACGGCTTCGCGATCGGCCGTCCCGCCCGGTGCGCCTGCAGAGATGCCGGAGACCAGTCGTGCGCGTGCTGATCGAGATCGTGCGGAGAAGTGCTGACTCTGTGAGCGCCCAACAGCGCGGTTAGCTCCTCGACGATCGCCACGTGTCGTTAAAGGTTGGTGTTCTCGACGATCGTGGCGATCCCCTGCCCGACCCCGATGCACATGGTTGCAAGCCCGTAGCGTCCGCCGCGCCGGCGCAGCTCGTGAACGAGCGTCGTAAGGATCCGCGCTCCCGAGCACCCCAGCGGATGGCCCAGAGCAATGGCTCCTCCATTGACGTTGACCTTGTCGTTGTCCAGCCCCAGTTCACGGACGCAGGCGAGGCTCTGAGCGGCAAACGCTTCGTTGAGCTCGACGAGATCGATGTCTGCAACGTCGAGGCCGGCTCGCTTGAGTGCCTTGCGCGTCGCTTCGATCGGGCCTAGCCCCATCACGCGAGGTTCGACTCCGGCCACCGCGGAGGTCACCAGTCTCGCAAAGGGACGCCACTCGTTCAGCTCAACCTCTTCGTTCGACGCGAGCAGGATGGCTGCAGCACCGTCGTTGATCCCGGATGAATTGCCTGCCGTAACCGTTCCCTCGGATGCGAATGCGGGCGACAAACGCGCGAGCTTTGTCAGATCGGTATCGGGGCGGGGCGGCTCGTCGGCATCGACGAGCACGGTGGCCCCCTTGCCCGCATCTACTTCGATGGGTACCAGCTCGTCTGCGAACTTGCCCTCTTCGCGTGCAGTCACCGCTCGCCTGTGACTTTGCAGCGCGAACTCGTCTTGGTCGGCGCGGGAGATACCGTGCTCTGCCGCGACGTTCTCCGCGGTCTGGCCCATCGAGTCGGTTCCATACAGCTCATTCAGACGTGGGTTGACGAACCGCCAGCCCAGCGTGGTGTCGTACATCTCATGCTTCCTCGACCAAGCTTTGTCGTTCTTGGTAACCACGAAAGGAGCGCGGGTCATCGACTCGGATCCTCCGGCAAGCACCAGCTCGGCCTCCTGGGTCCGGATCTCTCGGTATGCGGCGTTGACGGCTTCGAGACCGGATCCGCACAGGCGGTTGACGGTCGCGCCGGGGACATGTGTGGGAAGTCCGGCGAGCAGCAACGCCATGCGCGCGACGTTGCGATTGTCCTCTCCGGCTTGGTTCGCGGCCCCCCACACGACGTCATCGATCCGCTCGACCGGCACGGAGTTCCTGTCGACCAAAGCCTTGATGACGTGGGCCGCGAGATCGTCTGGGCGAACGTTTGCCAGTGCCCCGCCGTAGCGGCCCATCGGCGTCCGCAGCGCATCGACGATGAAGACGTCTCTCATGGGGTCAATCCTGCCGTGCGGGTCGGTCAGGGCCTCAGACCTTGAACATGAGGACCACGGCGCGCTGTGGCTCCGCCAAGTGCGGAATCGGGATTCTTATTGCTAGCCCCTTCGGTCCTCAGACCTTCAGCGACGAGTACGCAACCACCGAGCGATTCACGGCATCGATCGAGAGGTCGATCTTGCTGCGCAGCTCATCGGAGGACACCCCCGAG
>JBHELU010000135.1:0-7149 GCA_046262955.1 Actinomycetota bacterium
GTTCTGGCTCGCGCTGCAAGCATCCACCTGCAGGAACTCTCGAGCACTCGCTACCGGCTGTCCTACGAAGACGATCGTTTCTTTGTGATCGATGCGTGGAACGGCGACGAGCGGCGCAATGCGAGGACGCTGTCCGGCGGCGAGACCTTCCTTGCCTCTTTGGCCCTCGCGCTGGCGCTATCCGAGCAGGTTCAGTTGCTTGCCGTGGTCGAGCACAGCCGGCTGGACAGCTTGTTCCTGGACGAGGGATTCGACACCCTCGATGCGGACACGCTCGATGTAGTGGCGTCGGCTATCTCGTCGCTTGGCGACTCGGGGCGGCTGGTCGGTGTTATCTCTCACGTCGAAGGGCTCGCAGATCGGTTGCCCGTCAGGATCCAAGTGACGAAATCGCCCCGCGGCTCGACGGTATCCAGAGCGGAAGCCCTGCCGGCCGGCGTTTAGCCGCCTGTCCAGCTCCGACTACGATGCCGGCATGAAAAAACTTCTGCTGCTTGTCTTAGGTGCGGTTGCCGTGAACCAGCTTCTCGAGTCGACGCGTCACTGCATGTGCGACGACGATTGCTGGTGCAAGACCCCGGTCGGCCGGTACTTCCGCTGGGTGATCCCCTACGGACACAAGGTGAACGGGGAGCGTCTCGGCTACGTGGGGCCGGGCAACTAAGACTCGGGAACTTCGGCCCCCGCCGCGAGGGCCGCGCCGACTCCCGCGATCACGCGGTCGACCATCTCTTCCGTCGCGGTCTTGCCCATCAACCCAACGCGGATCGCCTTGCCCAAGGTCGGCGTAAGGCCGCCCGACACCATGATGTGCTCTTTCTCCAAGAGGTATCGCTGGATCGTCGCGGGGTCGTCCACCCATTGGGCGATCACTAGATTGGCTTCGGCCCCCGCGTGCGGAACCGGCTCGAGCCCGAGATCGCGCAAGCCTTCGCGGCATCGCTTCGCCAGATCCGCCCTGCGCGCAACCCACGCTTCCAGTCCCATCTCGGTGATGCGACGCATGCTCGAAGCCAACGCGACGATCAGGTTGGTCGGCATCGTCACCGGATGCGGGTGCCATGCCCCCCACTCGGCGCGGTACCAGTCCCACACTTTGAGATCGAGATACCAGGATGTGGGACGCTCGGACCGCGCCTCCACGCGCGCTCGTCCTCGCTCGCTCAGGCCGATGATGCCGAGCCCCGGCGGAGCTTCTAGTCCCTTTTGAGTCCCGGTAACGACGCAATCGATCCCCATCGCGTCGATGTTCAGAAGCTCTCCACCAACCGATGCGATGCCGTCGACCATGTAGATCTTGTCGTGCTCGCGAGCGACGCGCGCGATGTCTTCGATCGGATGACGTACCCCCGTCGCGGTGTCAACGTGCACCGAGAGCACCCCATCGACGGCGTCGATCTTCGAAGAGACCGCGTCGACATCGATGGGAGCACCGACCTCGACCTCGATCTCTTCGACTTCGAGGTGATGCTGGCGCGCCACCTCCATCAACCTGACGCCGAAGAAGCCCGTGTTTGGGACGAGCACTCGCTGGCCGGGCTCGAAGAGGTTGAAGAGCGCAGCATCGAGACAGGTGGTTCCCGTTCCAGGGATCAAGTAAGGAAGGTCACGGCAACCGAGCAACGAACCCAGGTCTTCGAGCACCTGAGTGTGAAGCTCGACCCACACGTCCCCGTAGTGCGCGATCACCTGGTGGCCCAGAGCGCTGAGATCTTCCTCGTGGAGCTCGCCGGGACCGGCGATCATCAGGTTGGGCAGTTCCGGCAAGTCGCGTGGGTCGATCGGCACAGTGCCTCCTATAGCTCGGACGCTTCATCGCGACCGATCCCTCAGGTCGATGACCCGTTGAGGCGTCTGCCGAGGGATGGCTCCCTCAGATTTTACGGACTATGCCAGGGCCTTACGGCTGGGGGCTGGCCGTCGGGCCCGGCACCTGGTGACCTAGGACCTCCACGAGCTGGTTGTGGGTGCCCCGGTTCTGCCACGGGATGTCGTCCACGGACCCCGCCCCGAACTCCTGGAAAACGATGTTTTCGGCAGGAGTCGTCCACTTCGACATGTCCGCACCCTGATCTTTCGTCAAGGAGACGAGCGCCTGCAGCAGTGCGCCCGTGACGTCGTCGGCACACGACTCGACCTTGGCCGTCGAGCGATCGTCGCAGTAGTCGAGCGACATCCGCCGGCCCGAGAACGCGTCGTCCAGGTAGTTGTTGAAGCCGAAGTAGAAGCTCGAGCCACGGGCCGGCGAGTAGTCGGTCAACGGAGCCGCGAATTGATACGTGTCCTTTCCGAGCTCGTCGTCGAACACCTTGTGGATCACGTCGAGGTACCACTGATCGAAGATCGCGAGCGCTTCACCGTTGTCCTCGGCGTCGTTGTGGTCGCGGTTCAAGCGTCGTGCGCCTTTGTCGATCCAGTCGGAAACGACCTGCAGAGCGGTCCCCGCGTTCCCCTTCTGCGACGCACGCCGAGATTCCGCGAGCTTCAGCATCTTCGGTCCCAGGTAAACACCACGAACATCTCGCGTAGCGATGTCACGAACGACGTTTGCCAGGTCGGCGAGCGTGACCTTGCCGCCGTTCTTCGTCAGGGATTCCATGTCGTCGTCGATAAGACGCACCCGCTGCTCGCTTCCCCACTTCGGCGCGTCGTAGGAGTCCCAACCCGCTGCGGGCTTGCTGTTCCAGTTAGCGATCCAGCCGGTCTTCGGGTCCACGACGTGTGGCTGCAGCCGGAATGGCCGGCGTCCCTTCCACTCCCACTGGCCGGTTCCCCACGTTGGAAGCGATGGGCTTGTGCCTTTCGCCCGCACGGGATACGTGCCGACGTGGAAGTAGCCGATGTCCTTCGCATTCGCGAAGAAGGAGTTGAACGACATCGTGAATCCCTGGGCTGCCTTGCCAAACGCTTTCACCGAATGAGTCGTGGTGTTCCACTTGTAGAAGGCAGGTATCGAATCGACTTCCTTCTTCCAGAACATCCGCTGCTTCGCGAATGCGACGGGTTTGCCGTTGACCTTGCCTCGATCGAAAACGGGGCCGTGAACAGTTCGGTAGATGGTTTCGTCCTCGGAGCTCGGCTGCTGGTTCGAGCTAACCGGAGTGACTCCGACGTCGATCGTCTCCGTGCGTGACTGCATCTTCGTGCACTTGCCTTTGAACATGTAGTAGTTGGAGTCCTCCGTGATCTTCTTGCCTTTCGGGTCGCACAGGAGCTCCGCGCGGGTGTCGACCGCGTCCGAGTACCCAGTAGTAAGGGTCCACGCGTAATCAGCGCCCCGCCCGAGCGGGATGAGCGCGGAGGTTCCCGGCACCGCCGGCCCGCGGAAATCCACACCCGGGGCGTGGACGTCGATATCCATGAAGAAGCCTGGGTTTGAGTAACCCACCTGCGGATTTCCCGTTTCCAGCGGGTGGCCGGTCGCCGACAACTGTTTGGACACCAAGATCGCGTTCGACTCGGGCTTCCCCGTTACGAATCCGATCGAGGCGAGGGTGCGCTGGTCGCGCGCCGCAACTTGAGCTTGACGCTCGGCGACCTTCGTTGCGTCGTCGGGGATCGCAACCGACTTCATGTTGAGCTTCCCGAGGTTCTGCGTGTGGAAGTTGCCGTCCGCCTTAGGGATCGTCGTCGGCGACGAAGGGTCGTTCTGGAACATGAAGTCGTTGTAGATCTTGGTTCCCAGGTTCCGACCGTCGTGCTTGACGAGCGAACTGTAGAAAGCTGCGTTCGTCAGCTCGCCACCGGCAGTCTCGCCGAACACTCGAAGTTGAAGGATCGCGATGTAAAGCGTGTCCTCCGGTGTCCATTGATCGATCGTCACGGGACACTGGTCTGACGATCCCGCGTCGTACTCGACCGGACAGTTGTGAGGGTTCCGCCCAAGCTGCGCGATGTATGCATTGACGCCGTCTGCGTAGGCCTGCAAACCGTCTTGCACTTGTTTGCCGAGCTTGCCGAACTTGTTGTCGAAATCGTCGTACATCTTTTGGACCTCTTTCGCCGTGTAGCCCTGCCGGCGAGTGTCCTCATCGCGTTTCAGATATGCGTCGTTGTCACCCGCCCCGAGGAACGAAGCCAGAGTCCCTTCTGCCGCGTGGCGGAACACGTCCATCTCGAAGAGCCGATCTTGGGCCGTTGCATAGCCCAAACCGAAACTCGCTTCATCGCTCGTGTCCGCATAGACGTGCGGGATCCCAAACGAGTCGCGGTAGATCGTCACGCCGGTTTCCGGCGACTCCGTCACAGCGATCGAATCCGGCCCGAACTGCATCGTGTGCCAGTACGTCGTCAGGGCTGATGTCTTCAACGCCCCGGCCTTGTCCGCGAGAGACGCGTACATGGGGAGCTGATCCGAATAGTTCGAGCCGTAGTTGCCGGCCGCGAACTCGCTCGCCGTGATCGTCCCGTCCTCCCCCGGCGGATCGATCGAGTAAGCCCGGATGTCGTCTTTGACCTGTGGGGGCCCATCGGCGGCGTTCGACGTCTGGCCCAGAGCCAGCGAAAAGAGGGCAGCGATGACCAACAGAGCTATTAACTGACGCACGACGTACCTCCCGCGATCGGCCGGCGCTGGGTCGCCTGATCGCTTGGTTCGTTACCCAGGAGTCGATTGCGGGTAACGCTTGATTCGGTGAGATCTCTAGATTGCGCCCCGACCACGGCCTTGGCGCCCCGTTCATGAATCACGGAGAGCGGGTTCACGACCGCTACGTCCTCGATGCCCTCATCGGTTCGGGCGGGATGGCAGAGGTGTGGCGGGCCCACGACGTGCGGCTGGACCGGGACGTGGCGATCAAGTTCCTGGCGCCCCAGCTAGCTCAGGACCCGGAATTCCTCGTGCGCTTCTTCGCGGAAGCGCAGGGTGTCGCGGGGATATCCCATCCGAACGTGATCCAGGTTCTGGACTTCGGCGAGTTCCACGAACGCTCCTATCTGGTCATGGAGCTGGCAACAGGCGGGTCGGTAAGCGAACTCACCGGAGAGCCGCTCCCCCAGGAGCGCGCGGCGGCGATCGTGACCGATGCAGCTAAGGGTGCCGGAGCCGCTCACGAACAGGGCATCGTCCATCGCGACATCAAGCCCGGCAACATCCTCCTAAGTGAAGAGGGCGTCGCCAAGCTCGCCGATTTCGGTATCGCTTCCCTCATGGCTGCCGAGAAGCTCACGGGGACCGGCCGGGCGATCGGGTCCCCGCACTACATCTCTCCGGAACAAGCGTCGGGGAGCGAGGCGACCTCGCGCTCGGATGTCTATTCGCTGGGCGTGGTCTTGTACGAGCTCGTAACTGGGATCAAGCCGTTCGACGCGTCGAACATGACGGCTCTGGCCATCGCGCACGTCGAGAAGATCCCGCAACCTCCCTCGGAAGCGCTCCCCGACATCTCGCCGACGCTAGAAGCCGTCATCCTGCGATGCCTCGAGAAGGATCCCCAGGCGCGCTACCCGAATGGCGATGCGCTTGCCGACGCACTGACTGGCTCGGTCGCGGGAAGCGTTTTGCAACCTGTTCCCGCGCCTATCGAGGAAGAGACCCCGACCGCGATCGCGGTAACTGCCGAGCCTGCAGACCTGCAGGAGCCCCGCTCTCGCGTTCCACTGATCGCGCTGGCAGCCTTACTGCTGGCAGGACTCGCGGGGGCGGCATTCTGGTTTGCGGGCGGCCATGGAACACCGGCGCAAACACCCATCTCCAGATCGGTGCCTTCGATGTCACCGAGCAAACACAAGCACCACAAGAAAGCGAGCCCTTCGTCATCCGTTAGCCCGATCGAACAAGCGTCGGTCGCGCCAGTCGCGTCGGCGGTCGCGAGCCCATCCACTCACACGACCGCACCGGCTCATCAAACCCACAGCACGTCGCCGAAACCGACCCCGAAACCGACACCCGCCAAAACGACTCCGAAGCCGAGTCACTCAGCGTCCCCAGCACCCTCACCAACTACGTGATGCTCAACCCGTGGCACTTTTTGCTCGATCTGACCCATTGCCGGGGCCCAACCGAGTAGAGACGGTCGACACATGCAGCATGCGCCCTACCATCGGCTCGTGGAGATCAGACATCCCTGGGCCCATGCCGAAGCCTACGAATCCTATGTGGGTAGATGGAGCCGGCTGGTGGCGACCACATTTCTGGAATGGCTGGGGGCTAGGCCATCCGCCGCATGGCTCGACCTGGGCTGTGGCACGGGCGCGCTGACGGATGCGATCCTCAAGCAGACTGCGCCGTCTACGGTACGAGGCGAAGATCCATCGGAGGCACAGATCGCTTATGCGCGCCGGCACGTGGTCGATCCAAAAGTCTGGTTCGCCATCGGCAACGCCATGGCGATCGCATCCCCTGATGACTCATACGACTACGTCGTCTCTGCCCTGGCGCTGAATTTCATTCCCGATCTCTCTAAGGGGATGGCGGAGATGAAGAGGGTCACGCGCGAAGGCGGCTCCATCGCAGGGTACGTATGGGATTACGCAAACGGCATGGAGCTGCTGCGGTATTTCTGGGATGTGGCCACAGAGCTCGACTCAACGGCGAAAGACCTCCACGAAGGGATCCGATTCCCGATCTGTGCACCGGAACCACTTCAGGACCTATGTGCACGGGCTGGACTCCGCAACATCGAGGTCGTCCCGATCGATGTGCGAACCACATTCGTTGACTTCGACGACTACTGGTCACCGTTCCTCGGCGGCCAAGGCCCTGCTCCCGAGTACACCATGTCGCTCCCTGAGGTCGAACGCGATCGGTTGCGCGATCTCCTCAACGAGCGACTTCCGAAAGAGCCCGACTTAACCATCCGTCTAACCGCCCGAGCTTGGGCCTTCCGCGCACGGCATGACTCTCTGATCCCGCTCGAGTGAGTCGCGCCCCAGTCCACAGAGCAGCGATTTCTAGGGATGGCCGTTGCAGGTGCCCGGTGACCACAATCCCCTGTTGTGATCACGTGCGTCGCGCTCGAGCGCCACGAACAGATCGGCATGCCGGACGTTCGGCGGATAGGTGAAGACCTGTGCGTATCCGTTCTCGACCAAGCGAGCATTCGCCATCTCATCGCCGATGTACACGTAGCGCAGCAGGCGTCCGTACGCGTCGGTCTCTTCTACGTCCTTCACCATCCGCACCTGAACACCGGTCAACAGGGCATGGGT
>JBHELU010000136.1:0-3447 GCA_046262955.1 Actinomycetota bacterium
GGATTATGCGTTCACCGCGCTCAACACCGCTTTCCTCTACGACGGCGCGCTGATCGAGATCGCGAAAGACACCGAAGTCGCGGGCGCCATCCACCTGGTCTACGTCACCGATGCGACCGCGGCAAAGGGCCAGATGCATCCGCGGACGGTGATCATCGCCGGAAAGCACTCGAAAGCAACGGTGGTCGAGAGTTATGTATCGCTCTCCGACGCGATGTACCTGACCAACGCCGGGACCGAGGTGTCGCTCGCCGAGGGCGCAAATCTCAGTCATTACAAGCTCCAGCGCGAAGGGCTGCGGTCATACCACATCGGCACGATCGAAGCTCGTCAAGCGCGGGACAGTCACTACCAGTCGTTCTCGTTCGCGATCGGCGCGGCGTTGTCACGCACGAATGTCTACACGACGCTCGATGGGGAGAACTGTGGCGCGACGCTGAACGGCCTGTACATGATCGGCGGGGAGCAGCACTGCGACCATCAGACTCAGATCATTCATGCGGCGCCGAGCTGCTTCAGCCGCGAGCTGTACAAGGGCATTCTCGACGGCCGGTCGCACGGCGTGTTCAACGGGAAAGTGTACGTCCATCCGATCGCCCAGAGGACGGACGGCAAGCAGACGAACAAGACCCTGCTGCTGTCGGATCAGGCGAAGGCGGACACCAAGCCACAGCTCGAGATCTTCGCCGACGACGTGAAGTGCACCCACGGCGCGACGATCGGCCAGATCGATCAGCAGGCATTGTTCTACATGAAGAGTCGGGGCATCGATTCGGGAACTGCGACGAAGCTGCTCACCTATGCTTTCGCGGCGGACGTGCTCGAGACGATCGAGCTGGAACCATTGCGACGGGAATTGGAGCGCCTGACGCTGGATCGGTTCACAGGAGGATAGGATGGTGCGGTCGATGAGGCCGGCGCTGCTCTGCACCCTCGCGTGCGCCGCGGCCAGCGCATGTAAGGAACAGTTGTTCGCGCCGCGGGACGTCCTGATCGAGCGCACCTATCAGCTGGTTGGTTGTCGGCCAACGTTCCAGTCGTCCAGCGACCAACCGCCTCCCTGCACCTCCTACTCCACCCCATCGACCCACTCGACAGCCGACTCGGGCCGGCTGGTGCTTCGTCGCGACGGAACCGCGAGCTGGATGTTGGGCTCGACCTCGGCCTTCAATCCGTGCTATGTATCGGGCGCCTCTTGCCCCACGACGAGCAAGCACGTCGACGCTGCAGCGGCGACATACCGGATCGCGAACGACTCGATCGTCGTCCACCTCGCTACTGTGGGATCCAGCGGGGATACGGACCTGTTCTTCCTCGGCGTAATTCCTGACGAGGTCCCCCGGGACTGGGCCGGTCCGGCGATGCTTACTTACAGTCTCAGCAACGGAGCGTATCTGGGGGTATTCAAGCCGTGAGACGAGTCTTCTACGATGACTGATGCTCTGTATCAGGAGCTCATCCTCGATCACAACCGGAAGCCGAAGAACTTCCGGGTCATGGAACACGACGATCGCGAAGTGCTCGGACACAACCCGCTCTGCGGCGACCAGCTGACGGTCTGGGTCAAGCTCGACGGCGAGAAGATCGAAGACGTCAGCTTCAAGGGTGAAGGCTGCGCGATCTCGAAGGCGTCGGCATCGATGATGACGACGACCGTGAAAGGAAAGACGCGCAAAGAAGCCGAGGTACTCTTCGACAAGTTCCACGACCTGGTCACCGGCAAGCTCGACGAGGCTCACCAGAGGGAGCTCGGATCGCTGCGAGCCTTTGGTGGCGTGTCGAAGTTCCCGCTGCGGGTGAAGTGCGCGAGCCTCGCCTGGCACACCCTCAGGTCCGCGCTGAACAACGATGCGCGGAGCGTATCGACCGAGAACGAAGGCCCGTCCGATATGCTCGAGGGCGCCTGATGAAGCCGCTCGTCGATCGCGGAGATTTCCCGCTTCTCGTCAACAATCCCGATCTGCACTACCTGGATTCGGCGGCAACGTCGCAGAAGCCGCGGTCCGTGCTCGACGCCATGCGTCGCTACTACGAGCATGACAACGCCAACCCGCACCGCGGCGCTTATGAGCTGTCGGCGCGGGCGACGGAGCGGTACCACCAGGCTCGTGAACGCATCGCCAAGTTCGTCGGCGTGTCCGATGCCGCCTGCCTGATCTTCGTTCGGGGCACCACCGAGGGGCTCAACCTCGTGGCTTGGACGTGGGGACGCGCCAATGTGAGGGAAGGCGACGAGATCGTGGTCACGGGTATGGAGCATCACGCCAACTTCGTCCCATGGCAGCAGCTGGCGATTCAACAGAAAGCCAAGCTGAAGATCGCCGAGCTCACGGACGACGGCGCGATCGATCTCGACGACCTCAAGAAGCAGATCACCAGCAAGACGAAGCTGGTCTGCTTCAGTCATGTCTCGAACGCGCTCGGCACCATCAACCCCGTGAAGGAGATTTCGGCAATGGCGCATGCGGTCGGCGCCGTCGTCATTTGCGACGGGGCTCAGGCGGCGCCCCATCTTCCGCTCGACATCGATTCCCTTGGCGTCGACTTCTACGCCTTTAGCGGACACAAGATGCTCGGGCCGATGGGGTCAGGTTGTCTGATCGGACGACGCGCGCTGCTCAAGAAGATGCCGCCCTATCAGACCGGCGGTGACATGATCGCCGTCGTCAACGACGACCGGACCACCTGGAACGTGCTACCGCACAAGTTCGAGGCTGGGACTCCCAACGTGGCCGACGCCGTCGGCCTTGCCGCGGCGTGCGACTATCTCGATGCGATCGGGATGGAGAAGGTTCGCGCTCACGAAAAGGAGCTGATCGTGTACGCGATCGAAAAGTTGGGGGCCGTCGACGACGTGATGCTTTATGGCCCGGACGATATCGAGCGGCGGAGCGGCGTGGTGAGCTTCACGCTGGCCGGAATTCACCCCCACGACATCGCCACGATTCTCGATCAGTCTGGAGTGTGTGTGCGGGCCGGGCATCACTGCGCGCAGCCGTTGATGCGCCGGATGCACGTGCCAGCGACCGCGAGAGCGAGCGTGTATCTGTATTCAACCCGCGACGACATCGATGCCCTCGTGCGGGGGGTCGAACGGGTGAAAACAGTTTTCGGCTAGCCTGAAACCCGACTGACAATCCGGCCGTACCGCGCCTAGCCCTCCCTCCCGAGGAACAGAATGCGCGCGTTCGTCCGAGACCTCCGCTACGCTCTCCGTCAGCTCCGCGCGAATCCAGGTTTCACCGCGCTCGCCATCGTTTCACTCGCCATTGGCATCGGCGCCCCGACGACGATCTTCACGCTTGTCAACGCCACGCTGCTCCGGCCGCCCCCGGTCCGGGATGTCGGCCGGTTGGTCTTCGGCTACCAGACGGACTCCGGCGGATCAGGCTTCCACTCCTTCTCCTATCCGCAGTACAGGGACTACGCCGACCGCACGCGGACCCT
>JBHELU010000137.1:0-3887 GCA_046262955.1 Actinomycetota bacterium
GCCTACAACCACCCCTCGACAGAAGAAACCAAAGAGATCCATGAGTCGAGATCGGTTTCGTGGTGGTTCTACGACGACGGCAAGTCGTTCTCTCTCGGGGCATTTCTGCCTGCGGAGACGGGCCGGTTGGTCGCTTTAACTCTCGAAAGTTTGGCGTCAAAGCTTCCCGGCGATCCCGACACGTCAGCCGACCTGACGATCGAACAGCGACGCGCCGACGCCTTGGTTGGCCTCTGCTCACAGGCGATGGCGGGCTCGGACGGCGATGGGGGCTGCGCAACCGTCGTGGTACATGCGGGACTCGATGCACTGCTGGCGGGCCGAGGCGGGTGCACCATCGAAGGTGGAGGTGTTCTACACCCCGAAGTCGGACGCGAGCTCATCTGCGACGGACGCCTTCAAGTCGTGCTCGAGGCTGAGGACGGTCATGCGGTCGGGATCTCTTCCGAATCCCGAACGGTCCCGCGCCGGTTGAGAAGGCAGGTTCTCCATCGGGACCATGGGTGCACATTCCCTGGGTGCGGTACGCGCAGCTTCATCGACGTTCACCACATCACTCCGTGGCCCAAGGGAGCAACGGAACTCTCGAATCTGACGGCTTTGTGCAACTTCCATCACAAACTGGTGCACCGGCATGGGTGGCGGGTCGAGCTTGGAGTTGCCGGCGAAACGGATTGGTTCAGACCCGACGGCACGCGATTCACGCCAGGCCCGTCACCACCAAAGGCCTATCGCTTGAGGTGAACTATGCCCGAGACCGGTGCTCCGCGATTGCCGGATGTGTCGACCACCGAGATCGTCCACTTGTAGCTCCCGGAAGGTAGCACTCGTCCACCAACCTTTCCGGTCCACTTCGCGTACCAATTATCCAGCGGTGGCTCGACAGCCCCTCCCGATGTGAATGTGGCAACAACCTTGCCGGTTTTCTTCGACGTGATCTTTACGGTGGGCACCACGTTCTCGCTGGACTCCCAATTGATGACCGTCACCTTGTGCTTGCGAGCAAGCGGGGTGAACGTAGTCGGCGATGCGTACGCGTTCACCACACGCGGCGCCGTGGTGTCAGCACCAGGCCCGCTCGGCGTCTCGCTGTCACATGTGGGGAACTTGAACGAGCCGACTCTGGTGTTCCACAGGCCCCCCTGAGCGGTCGCCGAGTAATACTCGTTCGTGTAGAAGAACGTGCAACCGTCGGACGGATCAATCGACATTGACGAGTAGTCGCCCCACCGGTTCCCTCCGCCGATCTGAGAGCCCGCACCATCCATCAAGATCGATTCGGTCGTTGCCCCGTCGGTCGAGGGAGAAAGTGGACCCGTGTAACGAATGCCAGGGAACAGCGAGCTTCCCGACGCCGAGTAACCCAGACCCAGCTCGTCGCCTTTGTCCATAGCGATGCTGCCTACAAAGCGGTGGATCCCATCCGAAGTGGTGCCCACGGTTCCCTGCCGGGCGATCTCGGGTCGGCTGCCCGGCGATTGGAGCTCGTACCACCTGACTCCCGCTCGGTCGCCACCGACGTCGACCGTATCGGCGAGCGCTAGAGAATCGAAGCTTCCGAAGTTGCGATAAGCAAGCGGGTAGGACAGCGTCGTCCCCGGTGGCGGGTTCAGATTGTCCTGAGCGGTGACGCCCTTCTGCGGGATACAAGGAAGACCGTTGCAGAGGTTCGTGTCGAACGGTGACACCGCCACGTCCAATGGCCCGCCGGCGAACGTGTTGTGGGGGTTATTCCAGTCGACGAACAGACCGTACAGGTCGATCCGGTCCGATCCCCCGCTGACCGCGTCGTCCTTGACCACGGCTAAGTACTCGGGCGACCCCGCGGGGGGTGCTTGAGCGCTTTGCGCGTCGGCCGGCATCGCTCCCTTGAGCGAGCTCGTGTTGCTCACGAAGCCCTGGAAGGTTTGCGCTTCCTGGTGTTTCACCATTTTTGCGCGGTCCATTACAACGATCCCTTGTCCGACATAACCACCAGTCGACGGGTTAAAGAGATGAACGGTCATGTAGTAGCCCTCGTTGGCGCCGTTCGTTCCCGGCCACACTCCGAACTTGGGGAAATCCGGGAAGAGCGTGTTGCTGATCTGGAAGTCGTAGAGCCAGTAATTGCCGGTTGCATTGCCGTTGTCGGAGATCGCGACGCACTCATCGAACGGCGCCACGGGATCGTTCGAGGAATCAACGTTGAACGCGAACTGAGCCAGGACCCAACGGTCGGCGTACTGGTCGTATTGCGCGATCGGGTCGCCCTGAGCTTCGGTGTTGCACATGCCCCCCGCTTGCGCCCAGAGATCGCTAAGCTCGGTCGGGCCATTGGTAAGGGCTCCCGTCGTCTTGTCGTACACGGCGAATGCAGCGCCCTTTGGAGAGTTGACGATCTGGACGTACTGCGATTGCCCAACGTCGCCGTTCGTATCGGGCGGGTTAACGCCTCTGCCCCCGGACAAGATGCTCGAGATGCCGTCCCAATTCCCAGGAGAGGCCGCGGCTTGATTGACGTCGGCGCTTCGTGTCGATTGGTGAAGACCAACTCGAGTCGGCCGAGGAGGGACTGAGAGAAGGCGAGAGGTGGGAAGCCGCCGGACCCGCGGCGAGACTCCATCTTTGTGAAGCGTTTTCAACTTGAAAGGGATGTTCAGTCGCCGGCTCGCGTAGGGCGAGACTGTTCGAGCTTCGGCGGACGTGATCGTGGGGGCGAGCGCTGCGATCACCAGGATCGAAACGGCTAACGCGATGAGTTTCTTCACAGAGATGACCTCCTCAAGATGCACGTCATCTCATCATCGGGGGCGTCGTGAAGGTGCGAAATAGGTAATTCAACCTATTTTGGGCACCCAGATAACTAGGCAGGCAGCGTGATCGTGGTCGTCGCTTGGTCGGCTCCCGAGAGCACGATTCGCGCGACCATCGCCAGTGCTATCAGCGCGGCCCCCCCGATCAAGAAGGGCGACCGCAACCCAAGGGTCGAGCCCAGGATCCCGCCAACGAGGCTCCCCAGAGGGATCGCTCCCCACGCCAGGAAGCGGTAAGCGCTCTGGGAACGACCGAGCAGACGGTCCGGAACCAAGCGCTGCCGGAACGAGGCATTCACGACGTTCCACACGCCGGCGGCGAAGCTGATAGCGATCGCCATCGCAGCGACCAGGATCCACGACCCCGTCACGCCGAGGGCCAGGTTTGCGACTCCGGCGACGACCAGTGCTGCCGTCAAAGCCCCGGCCGTGCCCAGCTTGGTGCGAACCCGTCCGGCGACCAGCGCTCCCGTTATGGAACCGGCGGCCTCGATGCTGAGGAACAGACCGACGCCGGGTGCGGAGATGCCGATCGTGCGCAGCAGGTAGAGCACGTAGATGGCGAACGTTCCGTACAAGAAGAAGATGCACCCGGCTCCCAGGAGCGTCAGGTTGCGCAGGTAACGGTTCATCCATAGGGTCCGAAGCCCCTCGGCCACCTCTTGGCGGATAGTCGTCTTCTCGAGCCGGATCACCTTCTCGCGCGGAGCACGGTGCCTGATCGCTGCGAACAGGCTTCCCGCGATCAGGAAGGAAGCGGCGTCGACGGCGAACGGAGCACCGGTCGCAAGAGCGAAGAGGAGCCCTCCTAGAGCGGGCCCCGCGAACTGGTAAGTGACGGAGACAACCGCCTCCAGGCGGCCGTTGGCATCGTCGAGACGTTGCTCGGGCACCAAGCTCGGCAACAATGCGAAGGCTGCGCTGTCGGAGAAAACCTCGCCGATCCCCTGAAGAAGGACGATCCCGTAGAGCAAGACGATGCTCGACAACCCGGCGACGACGGCGACTGCTAGGCCCGCCATGACGATCCCCCGGGCGACATTCACCACGATCATCAACTTCCGGCGATCCGCGCGGTCTGCGATCGCTCCGGCG
>JBHELU010000138.1:0-8203 GCA_046262955.1 Actinomycetota bacterium
GAGGCGACGATCTCGGCCGGAGGCGCAGATGGATCGGTCACGGTTGCCTCGCTCGACTGCCAGTGATCAAAGGGTAAAGTAGAGGCTTAGATTCGACCCGGCGCCGGCGCGACACGGCCTCCTCTGATGTCGACGTAACGACAAGTCGACTAGTGGATAGATCCACTTAGCAACTAGCCCTGAGGGCCGACTAGGAATCCCAATTCCGCACCCAGCGGAGCTGTGGCGTTAGCGCAGCGCGCCGTGGGCCTCATGTTTCTTAGACGAGCTCGCCCGCGCTCGACCGAAGCATCGCGTCGTGCAGTCGCTGGCACAGACCGACGAGCTCGCGCGCTGCGGCCGAGGCTTGCGTTTGCGCATCTGGGTCGCGCCGCCGGGTGACCGGCATCACGATCTGCTCCACGAAGCTCGCTTCTCGTTCGGCGAACTGCCGGTACATGCGGAGGTGTCGCGCCTCGACCCCGTAGTTGAAGAGCGCCTTCGCCGCGGTCGCTGCGCTGAGGGCCCAACCGTCGTACGTGCCCGCCTCGCTCGCCGCGAGGACCCCGAAATCTTCGAGGCTCTTCATCTCGTCTGAGGAGAGGCCGGAGGCCTTCTGCAACTCTTGAGCCGACATCGATACATCGCTGACGGGCGGTGGGGTCGCTTTTGACGCTGCCGCCTTTGCGCCTTTGGTCTTCGCGGCGGGGGCTGCGGGGGCAGGAGCGGCCTCGGGCAAGCCGTTGGCCAGGCGCTCTTTGATCACCTTCAGCGGCATGAAGTGATCGCGCTGAAGGCTGAGGATGCGGCGGAGGGTTGCAAGGTCGTCGGGGAAGAACTTCCGGTATCCCGACGCCGTCCGCTCAGGCGAGATCAGGCCCTCCGCCTCGAGGAACCGGATCTTCGAGATGCTGACGTCGGGGAAGTCCTCCTTCACGGCATCGAGCACTTCCCCGATGCTCATGTAGTCGCGAGTCCGAGATAGAGGCATCGTTAGCTCCCCGTCAGGTAGACCAGCTTGAACTTCCCGATCTGGATCTCGTCCCCTGAGTGCAGTGGGGCTTCTTCGACCCTTTCCCGGTTGACGTAAGTACCGTTGAGGCTTCCGACATCGTGCAGTGCGAACGCCCCCGGATCGCGCCGGATCTCGGCGTGGCGCCGCGACACCGTGATGTCGTCCAAGAAGATGTCCGAGTCCGGATGGCGGCCGATCTCGGTCACCTCTTTGTCCAAGAAGAACTTGCTGCCGGCGTTGGGCCCTCGCTTGACGATCAGAACCCCGCGACCTCCCTCGAGCTCTTCGGGCGAGACGTGGACCTCTTCGTCGAGGTCCGTTTCGAGATCGGCGGCCATGAAAGTGACCGTCGTGTCGGCGCCCGTCCCCTCTTTCAAGGGCGCGCCGCAGGACGAGCAGAAATTCGAGCCCTCGGGATTCTTGTGTCCGCAGTTAGTGCAGTACATGGGCGCGTGACCCTATACGAGACGTTTAGGGTTAGTCAACGGGGTCACAGGCTCTCGATGAAGCTTGCGTAGTCGGCTGCGCTGAGGAGGTCGTCGATCCCCTGCTGCGCATCGATCGCCACGAGCCATCCGGTTCCGTAAGGGTCGTCGTTCACGAGCTCGGGCTTCTGCTCGACCTCGACGTTCTTCTGGGCAACCGTGCCCGTCACAGGGCTATAGATGTCGGATACCGATTTGGTCGACTCCACCTCACCCAAAGGCTGCCCGGCGGTCACTTCCGTGCCCGCCTCGGGCAAGCCGACGAAGACGACATCGCCCAATTGGTCTTGCGCGTACTCGGTGATGCCGACAACGATCCGAGTGCCGTCGAGGCGCGCCCACTCGTGCTCTTTCGTGTACCGACGATCTTCGGGAAGCTCCCCCACCCTTGCTCCTTTCGTGCCGCTCTCGAACAGAACGTCTATTTGTCGATACGTCTACAAGTCGTCAAGGTGCCACAACCGCGTCCTCGACCAGCCGAGCGTATCGGTCGGCGAGCTCGGCAGCATCGTCGTCCGAGCTGCCTTCTGCCCACACCCGGCATAGCGGCTCGTCCGAATACGGGATGACGAGCGCCCACCTGCCCGGAGCCTCCATGACTTTCACTCCATCCAAAAGCGTCAGCTGGCCCGGTGGAGCGGTGGTCGCGACGTAGCGCATGACGGCACCTTTGCTGGACCACGGAGTCCGTACGTCTCTTATCGCAACGTGAACCTCAGGTAGAGAGTCGAGGACGTCGGACAACGTCCCCTCGCGGGCAGCAAGCTCCAGGACCTTGCCCAGGGTCATCAGCCCGTCTGGAGCGGCCATGAACGCCGGCCAGATCAATGTGCCCTCGCTGTTACCCGCGAACCCGATCCCCGAGTGGCCGGCCCGCGCCATCAAAGCCGGAACGGAGGTGGGCGTCCACTGAACCGTTGCCCCCTCTTCCTTGGCCACAGCCTCGACCTGTAGCGACGAAGACACCGGGATCGCGATCCGGCGGGCCCCGCTTTTCGCTTCGTGTCTGACGAACGCGAGCAGCGCCCGTTCTTGAGAGACGACGCGACCGCGATCGTCGACGACGTGGGTGACGTCACCCCCCGGCTCGATCAATGCCCCGAGGTTCGAGCCCGAGTTCTTCACGTGATCGGCCAGCTCCGCGAGCATGTCCTCGAGCTCGGCAGCACCTAAGGCCGGCCGCTGCTCGTCGGTAAAAGCGTTCAGTGCCAGCACATCGCAGCCGAGTCGTCCGAGCACCGCAGGCCCGATCGCCGAGTAGGGACCGTACGCGTAGTCCACGACGATCTTCAGCGTCGCCCGCCGGATCGCTTCCACATCTAGTTGGCCGACCAAGCCTGCCGCATATTGCTGAAGGGCGCGCGGCGGGAACTCGAGCTCCCCAAGACGCATCGGCGACGGCCGCCGGTAGTCCTCGCGGAAGAAAACCCGCTCGATCTTCCGTTGCGCCGCCTCGCCGAGGTCGGCGCCGTCGGAGTCGAACAAACGGATCTCCACCGTTTCGGGATCGCCCGGCGTCGTTCGAACGCTGACCCCTCCGGACGCCTGCTCGCTCGCGACGGTGAAGCGAGTAAGGGGCAAAGGAACCAGCTCGAGGTCGTGGCAGGTAACTCCCGCAGAGTTGAGTCCTGCGATAACCGCTCGCTTCATCGTGCGAGCCGCTCGACTCGCGTCGCGGCCCGTAACAACCACGCTCCCCCGCTTCAACGTCGTGCCGAACGCCATGCCAAGACGAACAGCGGCGACGGGAGTGAGCCCGACGTTGATGCGACCCGACACGCCGCGCGTTCCGAAGAGGTTGCGTCGAGCCTTCCGCTCGCGCACAACGCTTTGCGTGACGATCGCGCCGGCCTCGACGGACCGGCCCGGATAGATCTTGATCCGTGGCTGCACGAGAGCGCCGGCGCCCACCACGACCTCGTCACCGAGGACCGCCCCCTCCTCCAGGGTGGCGCCTTGCTCGAGGGTTGCTTGCCGCCCCAGAACACCGCCCCGGACCTGGGCATAGGAGGCCACTTCCGCCTGGTCCATCACGACTCCGTGAGCAACGCTCGAATTCGGACCAAGGATGACGTTAGAGCCGACCACCGCGAACTTGCCGACGCGCGCACCGGGACCGATACGCGAGTTGTCGCCGATCAATGCCGGCCCTTCGATGCGCGCAGTGGGATCGATCTCGACGTCTTCTCCAACCCACACTCGCTCGCGGAATTCGAATCCGGGGATCCGGACGCGGACGTCACCGGCAAGGACGTCGTGATTCGCTTGGATGTACGCGTCGCTGTTGCCAACGTCGGTCCAATAAGAGTCGGTGATGTACCCGAAGATCGGTAGACCCTTGTCGAGCATCGCCGGGAACAGTTCGCTGGAGAAGTCGTACGGCTGATCGACCGGGATCAGATCCAAGACCTCAGGCTCCAGTACGTATATCCCCGTGTTGATCGTGTCCGAAAAGACCTGACCCCAAGAGGGTTTCTCGAGGAACCGCTCGATCTCACCTCGGTCGTTCGTCATGACGATGCCGAATTCGAGAGGGTCGGGCATGTGCTTCAGAACGAGGGTGGCAGCGGCTTCTCGTTCTCTATGGAACGCGACCACTTCGCGCAGATCGATATCGGTCAACGCGTCGCCGGAGATGACGACGAACGGACCGGACAAGAGATCGCGGGCGGCCAGTACCGACCCCGCCGTCCCAAGAGGCGCCTCTTCGACGGAGTACGACAGCGCAACGCCGAGGTCGGAGCCGTCTCCGAAGTAATTGCGAACCAGTGACGCGAGGAACTGGACCGTGGCAACGACGTCGGTGAACCCATGGTCACGGCACAGCTCGATGATGTGTTCCATAAGGGGGCGGTTGCCCACCGGGAGCATCGGTTTGGGCACGTTGCTCGTGAGCGGCCGCAGCCGGGAGCCCTCGCCTCCGGCCATGATCACCGCTTGCATGTCTTCAGTCATCCGCACCTCGAGGGTTAACCCTCATCCGATCCCGCTCTCTGCAATCGTCTTCATCCGTCTGCAGCTCCATGCTTAACCCTCATGAACCGCGTTGCCTCTCGGGCATAGAGCGCACCAGCCGCCCAATAGAGGATTGCCCCGAAAACGACGAAAGGCAACCCGATCGCATGGCCCTGGGCATGAAGCGGAAAAGTCGTCTCGGCCCAGGCCAGCCACATCAAGCCGAAGAGAAGCGCGGCCGTTGCCGACTTACCGACGAAATTGACCGCGATCTTGGGAAGCCCCCGGCTGTGAAGGATCCCGTATGCGGCCAGCAGGACCACGTCCCGCCCGACGATCGCCACGGCAAGCCCCCACGCAAGTTGCGACCGTGCAACAAGCGCCACCGCCAAGGCCACGATGAAGACCCGATCCGACATCGGATCCAGCAACTTCCCCAGCTCGGACACCGAGCCCGTCTTTCGTGCGATGTATCCATCGAAGAAGTCGGTCCAGGCACCCGCGGCGTAGATGCCCACGGCAAGGTCGGCATGGTGGCCGATGAACAACCAGAGGAACACCGGCACGGACGCGAGACGCAAGAACGACAGCGCGTTGGGGAGCGTGAGGATGCGATCGCTTGCAAGCGTCGAGGAACCCGCGGGATCCGTCATCGTTTGGTACTCAAGTCGGGACGGCCGGATTTGAACCGGCGACCCCTGGTCCCCCAGACCAGTGCGCTAACCAAACTGCGCCACGTCCCGTCATTGCCATCGGCCGTCGCGCGCTGTGAACGCCGGCGGACTCGGAATCATAGTTGTGGCCCTGAACATGAGGCCCAGGCGCTTATCGCTAGCGCCTTCGGTCCTCAGCGCTTGGATCCATCGAGTAGATAGATCGACTAGTCGACTCATCGATTCATCTACAGATCGATTTGTCGATGGGATCAGACGGAGACGGGAAGTGCCTCTTCCGATCGTCGTCGTCCTCGAGAGGCAACAGTCTAACCCTTAACTTTAGATTTCGTCTTGGTGCGAACGAGAACGCGAATCGGAGTCCCTTCGAGGGGGGCCGAGTTCCGCAGCGCATGCTCCAAGTAGCGCACGTAGGAATCGCTCAGCGAGCCCGATGCGAACAACGCGAACGGCGGTGGTCCGGTGGCTACTTGCGCCGCGTACCGGACGCGCCGGGCTCGCCCCCCGGAGCGCGGATGAGGGGTCGTGTCTTGAGCGTCTGCGATCACGCGGTTCAGTTGACTCGTGGCGATCCGCGTCCTATGAGCATCGATCGCATCCGTGACGGCGGGAAGCAATCGGTGAACCCCGCGTCCGGTGAGCGCGGAGATCCGAAGCGTGGTCGCCCACCCCATGAAACGAAGTTTCGTTGCCGCTTCTCGTTCGAAGCGCTCTCGAGTTTCCTCGTCTTTATCGAGCAGGTCCCATTTGTTGTAGGCGATGACGCACGCCTTGCCGGCGTCGACGATCTCCTGTGCGATGCGTTGCTCGAAGGAGGTGATGCCGGTCGCAACGTCGGTGACCAGGACCGCGGCATCTGCGCGCGTCAAGATCTTGCGGGACCGCAACCATCCGAAGTACTCGATGGGATCGTCGATCTTGACTTCGCGACGCAGCCCGGCCGTGTCGATGACCCGAAGGAGGCGCCCATCTTGGAGCGACAGAATGTCGTCGACGGGGTCCCGGGTAGTACCGGGAGTCGAGTCGACCAACGCCCGTCGCTTGCCCAGCAGGTGATTCAAAAGAGACGACTTCCCGACGTTAGGCCGCCCGACGAGTGCCACCGAGGCCCACTCCGAAGGAGGCTGCGCCGGGCCCAGATCGGGCAATCCAGCGACGACTCGGTCGAGCAGATCGCCGGAGCCCGTCCCGTGCAGCGCCGATACCGGCACAGGCTCGCCCAGACCAAGTGAGTAGAAGTCAGCGACGTCTTGGGGGCCGCGAGGCGCGTCGATCTTGTTGACCACAACCACAACGTCTTTGTTGGTCTTGCGCAGAAGAGCGGCGACTTCGACGTCTTCAGCCGTCGGCCCCACCTGGCTGTCGACGACAAAGAGGACCACATCCGCGATGTCCACCGCGATCTGAGCCTGCTCCGTGACGAGCGCAGACAATCCTGCTGCTCGGAGCTCGATCCCACCGGTATCGACGATCTCGAAGGAGCGGTTACGCCACTCTGTCGAGAAGTGCCTCCGATCGCGCGTCACGCCCGGCTGCTCCTCCACGATCGCCTGGCGGCTCTGGATGATCCTGTTGACCAGGGTCGATTTGCCGACGTTCGGTCGTCCGACAACCGCGGCGATCGGGGTTGCCGTGGTCTGGGTCATCGGGTGGACCGGCGTTCACTCGCGATCGCAACGATCTCGTCGACGATCGCGTCTGAGGGCTTGCCCGTCGAGTCGATCACGACGGCATCTGGGGGCCGCACGAACGGAGATGACTCGCGGCCCTCATCCTCGCTATCTCTTCTCTCGATCGATCGCGCAGCCGAAGCGACCGCGTCCGGATCATCGCTCATGCCCAGCTGAAGCAACCGGCGGCGGGCCCGCTCGTCGAGCGATGCAGTAAGGAATACCTTCACCTGCGCGTCCGGCGCTATCGTCGAGCCGATATCTCGACCCTCCATGACGACACTGCCCGCGCCAAGCAGATCCCTCTGGATCGATGCCAGCACTGCGCGCACTTCAGGCTGAGCGGCAACGATCGAGACTGCAGACGTGACCTCTGAAGCTCTTATCGCTTGGGTTACATCGCGACTCGAGATGAACGTGCTCGAGCCCTGAAGCTTGATTCCGAGGTCACGGGCAAGCTCCGCCACCCGCGGCCCATCGTCGGGGGCGACTCCCGCTTCGATCGCGGCGAGTGTCACGGCTCGGTAAAGAGCCCCTGTATCCACATATGTGAACCCCAATCGTTCCGCCACGGCGCGCGCGACGGTGCTCTTGCCGGCTCCCGCGGGGCCGTCGATGGCGACGATCACGGCGCGATCCGGCCCTGGGCACGACCCAGGACGTCCAGAAATTCTGGGAAAGACGTGTCCACACAGCTCCACTTCGAGATACGGACATTGCCTTCGGCGATGAGCCCCGCAACAGCGAAAGCCATCGCCATGCGGTGGTCCCCCTTGGAGTCCACCGGTGCGCCGACCAGCGGGGTCGGCCCCGTCACCGTGAGGCCGTCCGGATGGGCTACTGCTTTTCCGCCTATAGCTGCGATACCGTCGACCAGTGCGGTGATCCGATCCGTCTCCTTGACGCGCAGCTCGGCCGCGCCTCTGATCTCCGTGTCGCCCTCCGCTTGGGTAGCGGCGATTGCAAGGATCGGGATCTCGTCGATAAGCGTTGGGACCCGCGCGGGGTCGGGGGCTACGCGAGTCAACACGGTCGAGCGCACGCGGATCTCGCCCATCGGCTCGCCGCCTTCGTGTGAAGTGACCTTAGTTTCGATGTCGGCCCCCATCGCGCGGAGTACATCCAGCAGTCCCGTCCTTGTCGGATTCAGCCCGACATCTTCGATCGTTAGATCGGACCCCTCCACCAATGTGGCCGCCACGATGAGGAATGCGACCGAAGAGAAATCACCAGGCACGCGCATGTTCAGCGGGTCGGGCGCAACCGGCCCGTCGAGGGAAACGGCACCATTTTGGGTTTCGACCTTCACGCCCGCCGCCGACAGCATCCTCTCCGTGTGGTCGCGGCTCTGGGACGGCTCGATAACCGAGGTCGTCCCTTGGGCATGAAGCCCGGCAAGCAGAAGAGCCGTCTTCACCTGCGCGC
>JBHELU010000139.1:0-9909 GCA_046262955.1 Actinomycetota bacterium
GCCCGCGCTCTTCCTTGACGTTGAACCGGATCCCGCGGTCCGTTCCGCAGTCTTCCTGGCGAACGATGACTTCTTGGGAAACGTCGACGAGCCGGCGCGTCAGATAACCGGAGTCGGCCGTACGAAGAGCCGTGTCGGCAAGACCTTTACGTGCACCGTGCGTCGAGATGAAGTACTCCAGAACCGTGAGCCCTTCACGGAAGTTCGACCGGATCGGGCGCGGGATGATCTCACCTCGTGGGTTCGCCACCAGACCACGCATACCGGCGATCTGACGGATCTGCACGATGTTTCCTCGTGCTCCGGAGTTCATCATCATGTAGATGGGGTTCAGCTCGTCGAAGCTCTCTTCCATCGCGTCTTTGACTTGCTCGGTCGCCTCGGTCCAGATCTCGATCAGCTCCTGGCGACGCTCGTCTTCTGTGATGACGCCCTTGTTGTACTGAGACTCGACGCGCTCGGCACGCTTCTCGTGCTCGGCCAGGATCTTCGGCTTGGCTGCCGGAGTCGTGACGTCCTCGAGACCGATGGTGGCACCGGACTTCGTTGCGTAGCGGAAACCGATCGACTTGATCGCATCCAGCACGCGGGCCAGCTCGAGCTTGTGGTACTCACGAGCGACACGGTCGATGAGAGCGGCCAGCTCCTTCTTCTTCACTGAGGAGTTCTGGAATGGGAAGTCGTCGGGGAAGGCTGCATTGAGGATGACGCGACCCGCGGTCGTTTCCATCAAACGACGGGGGTTCGCTTCGTAATCCTCGACGCTCTCGTCCTCGAAACGCTTCAGCCCACGCACCTTGACCTTTGCGTGGATCCCAACGACACCTGCGTCGTATGCCATCTCGAGCTCGTCGGCCGTGGCGAACACGCGGCCCTCGCCGGGCTCGCCGTCGTGCGCGACGGTCAGGTAGTAGCAACCAATGATCAGGTCCTGGGTCGGCGTGACGATCGGATCGCCGTGCGCCGGAGACAGCACGTTGTGAGCCGACAGCATCAGGATGCGAGCTTCGGCTTGGGCTTCAGAAGACAGCGGCACGTGCACCGCCATCTGGTCGCCGTCGAAGTCTGCGTTGAATGCAACACAAACGAGCGGGTGGATCTGGATCGCTTTGCCCTCGACGAGGATCGGCTCGAAGGCCTGGATACCAAGACGGTGAAGCGTCGGAGCGCGGTTCAGAAGGACGGGATGCTCGTGCATGATCTCTTCGAGCACGTCCCACACCTGCGGACGGCTGCGCTCGACCATGCGCTTCGCCGATTTGATGTTCTGCGCGTGGCCGAGGTCGACCATGCGCTTCATCACGAACGGCTTGAAGAGCTCGAGCGCCATCTGCTTGGGCAGACCACACTGGTGAAGCTTCAGTGTCGGGCCACAGACGATGACGCTTCGGCCGGAGTAGTCGACGCGCTTACCCAGAAGGTTCTGGCGGAAGCGGCCCTGCTTGCCCTTCAGCATGTCCGAGAGCGACTTCAGAGGTCGATTACCCGGCCCCGTGACCGGGCGTCCGCGGCGACCGTTGTCGAACAGGGCGTCGACCGCTTCCTGAAGCATGCGCTTCTCGTTGTTGACGATGATCTCCGGCGCACCGAGATCGAGCAATCTCTTCAACCGGTTGTTGCGGTTGATGACGCGTCGGTACAGGTCGTTCAGGTCCGACGTCGCGAACCGGCCACCGTCCAGCTGAACCATCGGACGTAGGTCCGGCGGGATGACCGGCGCGCAGTCGAGCACCATTCCCATCGGCGAGTTCTTCTTCGTCGGGTCGGTGAACGGTGCGATGACCTTCAGGCGCTTGATCGCGCGCTGGCGCTTCTGGCCTTTGGCTGTCTTGATCTGGTCACGCAGGAACTCTTCTTCGGCTTTGAGGTCGAGGCTCGCGAGAAGCTCCTTGATCGCCTCGGCCCCCATGCCGCCACGGAAGTAGTCCTCGTAGCGATCTTTGAGCTCGCGCCATTTGATCTCGTCGTCGATGATGTCTTTCTCTTTGAGGTCGCGGAACAGCTCGAAAGTGTCCGAGACAAGCTCGATGTTCCGCTGAGCACGCTCGCGGACCTCTTTCTGCTGGCGCTCTGCCTGGTTACGAGCGGTGGTCTTCTCGGAAGAGCGAGCCTTGCGAGCTTCCATCTCCTCGAGGCGCCCCTCGGTCTCTTTCAGGATTTCCTCGATGCGCTGGTCGCGTTCGGACTCGAGTCGAGCGATCTCCTTCTGTACTTCTTCCTCGAGGCGAGGCAGGTCCTTATGACGCTTCGAGTCATCGACGTGAGTGACGATCGAGGCGGCGAAATAGATGACCTTTTCAAGGTCTTTCGGAGCGAGGTCGAGCAGATAGCCGAGTCGCGACGGAACACCCTTGAAGTACCAGATGTGCGTCACGGGAGCTGCCAGCTCGATGTGGCCCATGCGCTCACGGCGTACCTTGGCCCGCGTTACCTCTACGCCGCAGCGCTCGCAGATGATGCCCTTGAACCGAACGCGCTTGTACTTACCGCAGTAGCACTCCCAGTCCTTGGTCGGGCCGAAGATCTTCTCGCAGAAGAGACCGTCCTTCTCGGGCTTGAGAGTCCGGTAGTTGATGGTCTCGGGCTTCTTTACCTCGCCGTTCGACCACGCACGGATCTGATCCCCGGTCGCGAGGCCGATACGGAGTTCATCGAAATAGTTCACATCAAGCACGTGGCTTAGACCTCCTCAACGGAACTGGGCTCGCGACGTGACAGATCGATCCCGAGCTCTTCCGCGGTGCGGAAGATGTCTTCGTCGATCTCCTTCATCTCGATCTCTTCGCCTTCGGCCGAGAGAACCTCGACGTTCAGGCACAACGACTGCATCTCTTTGATAAGGACTTTGAAACTCTCGGGGATTCCGGGCTCGGGGATGTTCTCGCCCTTGACGATCGCCTCGTAGACCTTCACGCGTCCTAAGACGTCGTCCGACTTGATAGTCAGTAGCTCTTGGAGGCAATAGGCAGCGCCGTATGCCTCGAGCGCCCAGACCTCCATCTCTCCGAAACGCTGGCCGCCGAACTGCGCCTTACCTCCAAGCGGCTGCTGCGTGATCATCGAGTACGGGCCGGTCGATCGAGCGTGGATCTTGTCGTCGACCAAGTGGCTGAGCTTCAGGATGTACATGTAACCGACGGTGATCTCGTTGTCGTACGGCTCACCCGAACGCCCGTCGTAGAGCTGGGCCTTACCGACCTCGTTCACCAACGGGTATTCGGTCTTGCGCTTGCCTGTAGTCGCGAGCGCCGCGAGGAGCTCGTCCTCCTTGGCACCGTCGAAGACGGGGGTCGCGACCCACGTGGGGTCCTGCTTGCGCCACGCACCGGGAGAGCCGCTCGCATTGCTAGCAACCGTTGCTGCGTCGTCTTCCCAACGGTGTTTCGCAACCCAGCCGAGCTGCGTCTCGAGAACCTGACCGAGGTTCATTCGGGACGGGACACCCAGTGGGTTCAGGATGATGTCGACGGGGGTTCCATCGGCCAGGAACGGCATGTCCTGCTCGGGAAGAATCTTCGAGATGACGCCTTTGTTGCCGTGGCGTCCGGCAAGTTTGTCGCCCTCGGAGATCTTACGCTTCTGAGCAACGAATACTCGAACCAGCTCGTTCACACCGGGCGACAGCTCGTCGCCGTTGTCGCGACTGAACTCGCGCACGCCGATGACCTTGCCCTCTTCACCGTGCGGCATCTTCAGCGACGTGTCTCGCACCTCGCGTGCCTTCTCACCGAAGATCGCACGAAGGAGGCGCTCTTCAGGAGTCAGTTCCGTCTCGCCCTTGGGTGTGACTTTTCCAACGAGCACATCGCCGGGGCCGACATCTGCTCCGACGCGGATGATTCCGCGCTCGTCCAGATCGGCAAGGACCTCTTCGGACACATTGGGGATGTCCCGGGTGATCTCCTCGGCCCCTAGCTTTGTGTCGCGAGCGTCGACCTCGTACTCCTCGATGTGGATCGAAGTGAGGATGTCCTCTTTGACGAGCCGCTGGGACAAGATGATCGCGTCTTCGAAGTTGTAGCCCTCCCAACTCATGAACGCGACCAGGAGATTGGCCCCCAAAGCAAGCTCACCCTGATCGGTCGACGGGCCGTCGGCCAGGATGTCGCCCTTCTTGACCTTCTGGCCTTCCTGAGCGACGGGACGCTGGTTGATGCACGTCGACTGATTCGAGCGTCGGAACTTGTCGAGCTTGTAAATGTCTCTCTCGTTGCCATGCGACACGACGATCCGGTCGGCGCCGACCTCTTCGACGGTGCCCGACTCCTCGGCAATGATCACGTCGCCGGCGTCGATCGCAGCGCGGAACTCGAGCCCGGTGCCGACGTAGGGAGCGGTCGGACGCAGCAAAGGCACTGCTTGCCGCTGCATGTTCGCGCCCATCAGTGCGCGGTTAGCGTCGTCGTGCTCGAGGAACGGGATACATGCCGCAGCGACCGACACGATCTGCTTCGGCGACACGTCCATGTAGTCGACCTCGGACTCGTCGACGTAGTCGACCTCGTTGTGCCGGCCACGCACTAGAACCTTGTCCTCGGTGAATTTGCCCTCGTCGTCGGTCAACGCGTTGGCCTGGGCGATGACCGCCCGGTCCTCTTCGTCCGCGGTCAGGTACTCGATCTTCGTCGTAGCCTTGCCGTCGACCACTTTCCGGTAAGGGGTCTCGATGAACCCGTAGCGGTTGAGCCGCGCGTAGCTCGACAGAGATCCGATGAGGCCGATGTTCGGACCTTCGGGAGTCTCGATCGGGCACATGCGGCCGTAGTGACTCGAGTGCACGTCTCGGACTTCGAACCCGGCTCGCTCACGCGACAAACCGCCGGGACCCAAAGCCGACAGGCGACGCTTGTGCGTCAACCCGGCAAGGGGGTTCGTCTGGTCCATGAATTGGCTGAGCTGGCTCGACCCGAAGAATTCCTTGATCGAAGCGACCACGGGCCGGATGTTGATCAATGTCTGCGGGGTGATGGCCTCGACATCCTGAGTCGTCATGCGCTCACGAACCACGCGGTCCATGCGGGACATTCCGACTCGGATCTGGTTCTGGATCAGCTCACCGACCGGACGGATCCGGCGGTTGCCGAAGTGGTCGATGTCGTCGGTCTCTGCGTCGACCTCGCCGGCGTGAAGGCGGACGAGGTACTGGATCGTGGCGAGGATGTCCTCTTTACGAAGGACGGTGCCCATCGACTCGATCGTGCGCTCGTCGTGCTTGAAGCCGAGCTTCTTGTTGACCTTGTAGCGGCCGACCTTGGCGAGGTCGTAACGCTTGGGGTTGAAGAACAGGTTGTCGAGCAGCGACCGGGCGGACTCGACAGTGGGAGGCTCACCAGGACGAAGCTTGCGGTAGATGTCCATCAAGGCCTCTTCTTCGGTCTCGATGGCGTCCTTCTCCAAAGTCATGACGATCGACTCAGCTCCGTCGAAGAGCTTCAGGATGTCGTCATCGGACCCATAACCCAATGCTTTGAGCAGAACCGTGACGTTCTGACGACGCTTGCGGTCGATGCGAACGCCGACCATGTCCTTCTTGTCGGTCTCGAACTCGAGCCACGCACCTCGGGCCGGGATGATCTTGCAGGAGTAGATGTCTTTGTCGGACGTCTTGTCGATCGACTTGTCGAAGTAGACGCCGGGGCTCCGGACGAGCTGGCTAACGACCACGCGCTCGGTGCCGTTGATGATGAACGTCCCTTTGTCGGTCATCATCGGGAAGTCCCCCATGAAGACCGTCTGCTCCTTGATCTCGCCGGTCTCTTTGTTGATGAACGCGGCGGTCACGAAGAGAGGACGCGAATAGGTCATGTCTTTCTCTTTGCACTCGTCTTCGTCGAACTTGGGCTCTTCGAAGCGGTGAGAGATGAACTGCAGTGCAAGATTGCCCGTGAAGTCCTCGATCGGCGAGATGTCGTTCAGCGTCTCGGCGAGCCCCTTCTTAAGGAACCAATCAAAGGATTCCTTCTGAACGGAGATGAGATTGGGGGGAGGGAGGACTTCGGCAAGCTTGGCAAAGGAACGACGTTCGCGCAGGGCGTTAGACGACAAACGAGCCTCCTCGAAAGATGCCGGCTTTATGCGGGGATATGAGTCCGGCCAACGAGGGTCCCCTTAACCCTCTAAGGCCTCCCCCTACCGGTACGCCATGGGCGGTTCTTAGCCGCGCGACAGAGCGAGTGGAACGGATGGGGGCTGGGCACAGCGAAAAGCGAGTATAGGTGTCAGCCCATACTCGCGTCAAGCGAACCCCCGGCCGTGAAGCCGGTTGCCAGGACTGTATTCCCAGGACCAGTGGAAATCAACCTTTTTTCGCGCTGGGTATTCCCGTGGGTCGGCTACGCCGCCTGCGTAACTCGCCGGAAGCAACCCTTCGGCGGGGCTATCCCTCATACGCGCAAGAGGGGCGACCCCCCGGTCCGCCCCTCCCGCTGGTGCTGCTGTGGAAGTTTCTTGGCTACTTCAGTTCGACTGTCGCTCCCGCCGCACGGCCCCTGCGCACTCGCTGCGCTCGCTGCTCGGGGACCGAGACTGGTGGAAAGCGGCTCACTGATCGTTCCTACTTCAGTTCGACAGTCGCTCCCGCCGCTTCCAGTTTGCCCTTGGCTTCGTCGGCCTGCTCTTTGGTGACCTTTTCCAGGACCGGCTTGGGGGCCGAGTCCACCAGGTCCTTGGCTTCCTTGAGGCCGAGGCTTGTGAGCGAGCGAACCTCCTTGATGACCTGGATCTTCTTGTCCCCGGCGGCCGAGAGCACGACGTCGAACTCGTCCTTCTCCTCGGCTGCGGCGGCACCATCTCCCCCGCCTCCAGCGGCAACCGGAGCGGCAATGGCCACGGGGGCCGCCGCGGTCACACCGAACTTCTCTTCGAAGGCCTTGACGAACTCGGACAGCTCGAGGACCGTCCAGTTCGCTACCGCGTCTAGTACGTCTTCCTGGCTGAGTGTCTTAGTGGCCATTGCCTACTCCTCCTCGGTCGCTTCTGAGACTTCTTCTTAAGCTGCTTCTTGAGACTCGGGTGCTGCTTCGGCCTGCTCTTGGGCCTCGGGCAGGTCTGCCGCTTCGGCCGTCGGGTCGGGGCCCTCTGCTGCGGCAGCCTCCGGTGCTGATTCGGCCGACGGTTCGGCGGCGGCCTCAGGCTCCGCAGCGGCTTCTGGTTCTGCCGACGGCTCGGCTGCTGCTTCCGGCTCGGCTGCTGCCTCGGCCGTCGCCTCGACCGCGGGAGCTTCTTCGTCCTTGGCCGCCAGCACCTGGGCCAGCATCGATCCCAGATCTCGCAGCAGTGCCGCGAACACGTTGACCGTCTGTTGCGCCGGGGTGTTGGCCAGCATCGCGATCTTGGTGAGGAGCACTTCGCGGGGCTCGAGCTTCGCGAGCTCTTGGGCCTGCTCCGGCGTGAGGATCTTGCCGTTCAGGATCCCGCCCTTGATCGTCAGAACTGGATACTTCTTGGCCGCCTCATCAAGGGCCTTGGCCGCCGCCGCCGCATCACCTTTGATAAAGGCGATGGCCGTCGGGCCTTCGAGCAAACCGACGAGGTCCTCCAAGCCCACCTCACGAACCGCTATGCGGGCGAGGGTGTTCTTCAGCACCTTGTATTCGGTGCTCGAATCCGCTTCGCGCAGGGCGCCTCGGACCTCGGCGATCTCGGCGACGCGCAACCCTCGATATTCGGTGAGGAGCGCTGCATCGGTCTCCTTGAAGCGGTCGGCGATCTCCTTGACCGCCGCTTGCTTCTCAGGTCTCGCCATCGTGTCTCTCAATCCGAGCCGGTCGACCGGCTCCGTCGGGCAACAAAAAAGGCCGCCCAGACGGGCGACCGCGTACTGCTCGAAACGATCGGTCACCTGCGCCGGAGATTGAGGTCGACTAGCGACCGCCGGCGGTCTGGGGCAACAACAACGCCGCCGATGCTACCAAAGCCGCCGGCATCCTCAGGTTGTGGCCCACCTCATCGACCAGTCGTGGTGAGTTGGCGTCTTCTTTTCGTCATGAAAGAGTCTCAGACTCATCGAGAAAGAAAAGAAACCGAAGACGCATGCCGGCGCCTCGCTTCCGACCAACTTGGCGTCATTTCGAGATCGCAGGCCCTCACCCTCGGACTCCCGGCATATATCGTGAGAACGAAAGTTGAGACGGGCGCCTGGCAACAAATCATCCGACAGGTCTACCGCGTTGCCGGAACCCCGCCCTCACCTCACCAAGAACTAATGGCCATTTGCTTGTGGGGAGGAGGTTTTGCGTTCCTGTCCCATTCAACGGCGGCAGCAGTATGGGGATTTCTAGATAACTCCGCTGAGCTCGGCGGCTGCATTCACGTGACGGTACGGACGCCCCTGCGACCGCCATCTTCAAATGTGATCGTTCACGTGAGCCGCAGACCCCTCTCAACGCAGACTGCGAAATGCGGCCCTCTGCTTATCTCCGATCCGGCTCGGACACTTCTCGATCTCGGTCAAGTGGCGAAGGAAGAGGTCGTCGAACGCGCCGTGGAAAAGGCTCTAGCGGCCGGCATGACATCGCTCCCACGACTTCGGTGGGAACTTCGGGTCTCCGGCGGGCGAGGCGCACGTGGCAGCTCAACACTCCGAACGGTTTTGAGAAGAAGGGACGCAGCTCCCGCTGCCGAGAGTGCTCTGGAGACGCGCGTCATTCAAGTGCTTCGCAAGAGTGGTCTTCCTCCCCCCGAACGTCAGGTCGCGATCTGGGATGGCGGGCACTTTGTAATGAGAGCCGATCTCGTTTACTCAAGTGCGAAGTTGATCGTCGAGGTAGACGGGTTCGCCTATCACTCGGCGCGATCTCGATGGGAATCCGATCGCAAAAAGGATTTGGTGGTCCGCCACCTCGGTTATTCGATCGTCCGCGTTACCTCACGGATGCTCGACGAAGATGAAAAAGGCTTCGTTGCCGCCGTCCGCCAGCACCTCACGCCATCGTTCTTTTCCTCCTGAGTGAGTCTCAGACTCATCCTGGATGAAAAGAACGGACCAACAGCATCACCCGCTAGGAGGAAGAGGTGGGGTTAGTCGATTGGGAAGCTGCCGCCGGCACGCCAGTACTTGCCCCCGTCTCGCTCCAGGAGGCCCTCGTCCACCAAGGACCGGCGCAGTGTCGCGCAGTCGTCGAAGTAGGCACGCAGCATCTCGTTGACTTTCTTCTCGGTGTAACGGCGACCCGGTTCGAACGATCGAGCGATGTGGTCGAGCACTGCGACACGTTTGCTCCGGACCGTGGGCATCGAGGTCAGCCGGCCTCCTTTTATGAACCGAGCCACGACTTCGCTGGCTCCGGCCGGGCCCGCCTCCCGAGCTCGGCGTTCGCCGGCCGCCGCCTTAGCTGCCGCACGAAGCTCCTCGATCCGAAGCCTGTAGCCGGCGCGGTCTTTGTCCACCAAGTCCCCGGCGACCAACCGTGAGAGAGCGTGCTCGATCGTCTTACGGCCGAGCGACCTCGCGATCTCGATGTCCTTGACCGACCACGCGCCGAGCACTAGGGCAGAGACGATCTTCAGACGGTCGGGATCCGCAAGCACCGCCAGCAAGCGCGCGGCTTCGAGCGTTGCGGCGAGATCGTCAAGTTCCATGGAGCGTTAACTCGAGGTAGCTGCAAGCTCCTCGTCGAGAACGTCCTTGGACTTAACCGGATCGATCCGCACACCGGGGCCCATCGTCGTCGAGATCGTGATGGTCTTGACGTACCGGCCTTTCGCAGCGGCCGGCTTGACTCGATAGATCTCGTCGACTACGGCGAGGTAGTTAGTGGCGAGGTCTTCTTCGGTGAACGACTTCTTGCCGAGGATGAGGTGCAGATTTCCGTTCTTGTCGGTGCGGTATTCGATCTGACCACCATTGAGGTCGCAGACCGCTTTAGCTACATTATCGGTAACGGTGCCCGACTTCGGGTTCGGCATCAG
>JBHELU010000140.1:0-3963 GCA_046262955.1 Actinomycetota bacterium
TCTGCCCCAACGGCGAAGGTTTTTCCCAGGGACTGGGCCCTGACGAGTGCGTCATCCGTCAACGAGCACCCCGTCCCTTAGGTGGACGACGCGTGTCGCACGAGCAGCCACCTTGTTGCTGTGCGTCGCGATAAGAAACGCGGCCCCCTGGTTACACAGTTCGGCAAACAGCTCGAGGACCTTCTCTTCGTTCGCGGAGTCGAGCTCACCCGTGGGCTCGTCGGCTATCACAAGCGGCGGATCATTGGCGACGGCAACCGCGATCGAGGCTCTTACCGCTTCTCCCCCGGACAGCATGCTGGGATACGAGTTCGCGCGATTTGCGATCCCAATGACTCGCAAGATTCCCAACGGATCCGTCGTCCTTTGTCCCGCCGCAAGCTTTTGCGCAAGGGCGACGTTCTGAATCACCGTGAGGTGTTCGAGAAGGTTGTTGCTCTGCAACACCACGCCGAGCGACCGAGCCCTGAGTCGTCCCTTCCGTACCTCGCTGCGCCGCGTGATCCGGTTCCCTTCGATCACCACGTGACCGCCGTCGGGCTCGTCGATCCCCGCGATACAAGCGAGCAGGGTCGATTTCCCGCTCCCCGATGGTCCGACCAGAGCCACCATCTCGCCGCGATCTGCAGTGATATTGACACCGCGCAGTGCTTGCACTTCCTCGTCTCCCGCGTGGAAGAACCGATACAGGGCGCGCGCCTCGAGCACTTTGGTCACGAGCTCCAACGGAAGCTCTGCGATACAAGGGTCCACGGGTCCACGTTGTCGGAACCGACGGGACCTGACAGGGTCAGAGCGACTTCCTCGCCCTTCTTGAAGAACTCGAAGCGAAGGACCTCATCTCTGTACTGCTTTCCCGTCACAGGGTTGGGCGCGCTATTTGCGGCGTAAGTGATAACCGTCGCGGGCCCCGCGGGAAGGGTGACGCTGATAGGTGCTGTGCTGTAGGGGATCGTGCAGCTGGGCGAGCATTCGATGACGTGGCCAAGACGGAATGCGCGGACGGTTCGTCGTAGCTCGGGAACCTCCTTGGAAGTGGCGCTCGCTTTTGTCGGAGCATGTGACTCGTGGAACCATGCCGCAGAAACCGAATTCAGTTTGTCGGTGAAGGAAAAGCTCGAGGCGGCTGTCTTGCGAGACCAACCCTCGGGAACACGTACCGAGAAACGACCCGAACGAGAGCGGTAGGGGATGAACGCGGTGTTATCGGGGATGTCACCGGGTGGATTGCTCTCGGCCGGCACAGGCTTCTGTGGCTTGACCACGCGTTGGTGAGGCTTCTGCGAGTGCGTCGCCGGAGTGGCAGGGGACGAGGGAGCGGCGACTCGAGGCTGGGCAGCGCCACTACATGCCCCCAGGAGAAGCGCGATTCCGAGTAGACACGGAAGGAGCCCCAAAGTGTTTCGGCGCACGAGACCATCCTTTTGTGGTTGCAAGGCTAGATCGGCAGCGCTACGCTCAGTAATAGATAGTAGCGCTATCTATAGGCCTGCCACACATGTAGTGCATGGAACCTCGCCGGTGGCGAGAGAATGGGGACTCGATGCAGCCCGATCTGTTGAAAGGTCATCTGGAAGGGCTGGTGCTCGCAGTCTTGGCGGAGCGCCCGATCCACGGCTACGCAGTCATGGAATCGCTAAGAGCGCGAAGTGGCGGAGCAATCGGTATCGAGGGTGGAACTTTGTACCCACTACTCCACCGTTTGGAGGAAGCTGGGCTTGTGCGAAGTTCATGGTCGACTCAAAGTGGCCGACGTCGACGTACCTATTCACTCACCGCTCGCGGCAAGCGTGCGCTTGTTGAGAAGCAGGGAGCGTGGCACGAATTCGTGGCGGCCCTTGGCTCGATCATGACGGAAGCCTCCCCGGGAACGGCCAAGTGAGTGAGCCGACGCAGCCCTCAGCAGTTCTAATAATCGACTCGCATGTCGCGTCCATCGCGCGACGACTACCCGGCCCCGCTTCCGCTCGCGCGGACCTGCTGGACGAGATACGGGATCACTTGCATGAAGAAACTCTGACACTTAGAGCACGGGGCGTTCCCGAAGGGGTCTCGGCCCGACAGGCCGTGGAGTCGTTCGGTCCAGCGAATCGTCTCGTCAAAGACTTTCGTGCGGAGCTTGCTCGCCGGCAAACGGCTCGCTCGGCGTTGGGGCTCCTTGCGGGGGCACCCGGCCTGGCGATCCTGTGGATCGGGATCCTCCTGATGGGACCACACGCACCCTGGACCGAAGTGAAGGAACCCACGTCGCTTGCGTTAACCGACGCGGTGGGCTCCGCAGCAATGATGCTTACTGTGGCCGCTGCGATCGTTGCCAATTTGCTCTTGTGGGTTCCCGTCAGGTGGCGGTCAAGTTTCCGAGTCCTGATGACGGGCCAGCAATGGGCAGCGCGTGTGTGTCGTCTTTCGGCGACGACACTAGCCGTGAACATCGTTTGCATCCTCAGCTACATCTCTTTGCGCGGGTATCTTGCGCCGCACTCGCTGTCGTGGATCACCACTTTGATCGGCGTTGGCGCAACGCTGGTTGCCCTGAGGGCGGTCGCGACAACTCTGCGAGCCTTCCGATCGCACCGGTCCGGCGCATCTTCGGGGGTCCCGGCCCCCGGCTCCGCTTAACCGACTCGGCGTAGATAACGGCGCCTTTTTCGCGCTAGGAAACGAATGAAAGCAGTCCTTCTTTCCACGTTTGTGGCCGCCGTCCTGATCTCAGCATTCCTCCTTGTTGTCCACCCACGGCGAGGTCCGCAGAGCGCCGGCGGACCCGCCGGCAAGAGCGTGCCGCGGGCGGCAACGCCGACCTCTTCTGCCACCACACATGGCAAGGGCCACTCGGAGCTGCCTAAGCTTCGCCGTCCACGCGGCGCTCTCGGTGGATACCTCCTGATCGCGGATCGTGGCAACAATCGACTGCTTCTGGTCGACGAACAGAAGCACATCCTGTGGCGCTACCCCACGAAACACCCCAAGCTGCCATTCCGATTCGACGACGATGCGTTCTTCGGCCCCACTTACTCGAGCATCATCACCAACCAAGAAGACCAAAACACGATCGAAATCTTGTCTTTTCCGGGGGGTCGACTGCTGTGGCATTACGGTCATGTCGATCGAAGCGGTTCGACTCGCGGCTATCTGCACACTCCCGATGACGCTTACCTACTGCCGAACGGTCGACGCAGCGTTGCAGACGTTGGGAACTGCAGAGTTCTATTCATCTCCCGGCACAAAAGGATCGTCCGACAGATCGGGACGACCGGAGCGTGCGGCCACGATCCTCCCAGGATGCTCGCGTCGCCCAACGGGGACACGCCCTATTCGAAGGGACGCATGCTCATCACCGAGATCGGCGGCTCGTGGATCGATGCCGTCGGCAAGGACGGCAACCTCCTCTGGTCGGTCCGCGCGCCCCTGACGTACCCATCAGACGCGCAATGGCTTGGGCACGGAAAGATCTTGCTAGCCGACTACGCGACGCCGGGACGCGTGATGATCATGAAGAAAAGTGGCAAGGTCGTGTGGTCGTATGGACCACCCTCGGGGCGCGGCGCCCTCGATCATCCGTCTCTAGCGCTCGATCTTCCCAACGGGAACATCGCCGTGAATGATGACTACCACCACCGAGTGGTAGTCATCGATCCACGGAAGAAGAAGATCGTTTGGCAATACGGTCATTTCGACCGCCCCGGAACATCACACGGTGACCTCAACACTCCCGATGGCATGGACTACCTGCCCTACAGGATCGCAAGAAACGACCCTGCGATCCGCAAGCTGATCACGCGTGCCGAGCAGCATTAGATCGGCCCTCGTTGCTACGTGGACCTGCTGCGCGCTTGCCGGTTGCACTCCGAGCTCGAGTACCCCTCCAGCCTCCACGACTGTCCTCCAGGCCTCGACCTCTCAAACACCACCAAGCCCTGCGAGTTCCGGCGCTACGCATCTTGCCGTCACCGATCTAGGTGA
>JBHELU010000141.1:0-13783 GCA_046262955.1 Actinomycetota bacterium
GCCCGTGGACGTCCACATCTCTTGCACCTCGTGTATGCGCGCACCCGAAACTTCGGTTTGCTCTCGGCTTTGATCCTGAGCGTCTTTTTTGCCATCTGCTCCTCCGTCAGACCCGCTCGTCTTGCCGAAGAGGGAAACCCAAGGCGAGTAACAGTGCCCGGCCCTCATCGTCAGTGGCGGCGGTTGTCACGATCGAAATGTCCATCCCGCGTGTTGCGTCGATGTCGTCGTAATCGATCTCTGGGAACACCAGTTGCTCGGTGAGACCGAATGAGTAGTTGCCGTTGCCGTCGAACGACCGGGGGTTCAACCCGCGGAAGTCACGGATACGAGGAAGAACGATCGCCAGCAGTCGGTCGAGGAAGTCCCACATCCGATCACCTCTGATCGTCACGCTGGCTCCTACCGGCATCCCCTCGCGGATCTTGAAAGTGGCGATCGACTTTCGGGCTCGACGCAATGCCGGCTTCTGGCCGGTGATGATCGTCAGGTCCTTCAACGCGCCGTCGATCAGCTTCGCGTCCTTAGCCGCGTCGCCGACGCCCATGTTCACGACGATCTTCTCGGGCCGCGGAACGCGCATGACGTTCGCGATCCCCAGCTCTTGCTGGAGGCGCGGGAGAACCTCGGAGCGGTAGCGCTCCTTCAGTCTCGGCGCGTAGGTAGCTTGAGCCATCTCGATCTCTCCTATAACTCCGTGCCGCACTTCTTACAGATGCGGATCCGAGCGCCGGTTCCTACATCGACCCGATAGCCGACCCGGGCAGCGCCATCCGTCGGGCACACCAATGCGACGTTCGATATGTCGACGAGAGCCTCTTTGTGCACGATGCCGCCCTCTTGCGCACCTCTGCGATTCATCCGGATCTTCTCGTGACGAGTCACACGGCTGACGCCCTCGACACGGATGCGTCCCTTCTTCGGGAGCACCTCGATAACCCGGCCGCGCGCCCCGATGTCTTTACCGGCGATCACAGTCACTTGGTCGCCTTTTTTGATCTTCAAACCCATCACAAGACCTCCGGCGCGAGCGAGATGATCTTCATGAACCTTTTCTCTCTGAGTTCTCGAGCAACGGGACCGAAGATGCGCGTCCCACGAGGCTGCATCTGCCCGTCCACGATCACGACTGCGTTGTCGTCGAACTTGATGTACGAGCCGTCGCCACGGCGTCTCTCCTTGGCGGTTCGAACGACGACCGCCTTCACAACTTCTGATTTCTTGACCGCCCCGCCGGGGATCGCGTCTTTGACCGTGCACACGACGATGTCTCCGATGCCGGCATACCGGCGACGGGACCCACCGAGCACTTTGATCACGAGCACCTCACGGGCTCCCGTGTTGTCTGCGACGCGACACCTTGTCTCTTGTTGGATCACTTTGCCTTTTCCACGATCTCTACGACCCGCCACCGCTTCGTCTTCGACAGCGGACGGGTCTCGGCGATCCGCACTGTGTCGCCAACCCCTGCCTCGTTGGCTTCGTCGTGCGCCTTGAGTCGCTTGTTGCGACGAACGATCTTTGTGTAAGTGGAGTGAGCGGCCGAGTCGCGCACCTCGACGACAACGGTCTTGTCCATAGCATCCGACACGACGCGGCCGGTGCGCGCCTTGCGCTTGCCTCGTTCGACTATCTCGGTCTCAGGTCTGCTCATTCGCTGCCCTCATTCAGGTCGTGCTCGCGCAGGATCGTCTGGATGCGAGCGATGTCTTTCTTCAACTGACCCATCCGCTTGTAGTTGTCGAGCTGACCGGTTGCGTTCTGGAAACGCATGTTGAACAGCTCCTCTTTCACTTCGAGCAAGCGACGCTCGATCTCGTCCACGGGAAGGTCCCGGATCTCGGCGGCTCTCACTGAACCTCCAGGACCTGCTCGCGTGCCACGAAACGGCACTTGATCGGCAACTTGTGAGCGGCCAGCCGGATCGCTTCTCGTGCCAGCGGCTCGGGGATCCCGCCGATCTCGAACATCACTCGGCCCGGCTTCACGACCGCCACCCAGAACTCGGGGTTTCCTTTTCCCGAGCCCTGTCTGGTCTCTGCGGGCTTCTTCGTAAAAGGCTTGTCGGGGAAGATGTTGATCCAGACCTTCCCTCCACGCCGGATGTGGCGCGTCATGGCGATACGGGCGGCTTCTATCTGCCGGTTCGTTATCCATCCCGGTTCGATGGCCATCAATCCGTAGTCGCCGAAGTTGACGGTCGTCCCGCCCTTGGCCTGTCCGCGCATGCGACCGCGCTGCTGCTTGCGGTGCTTCACCTTCTTGGGCTGCAGCATCAGGACTCACCACCTTCGGGTTTCGGGTGGTTGTCCTGATGCGGGGCCTCGTCGTGTTGCTCTTCGCTCGCCGGAGCATCGTGTATCGAGCCCGTGCCGGGATCCGGCGTCTCTCCCAAGTCCACAGCTCCGCTGAGTGCGGAATCGGGATCCCTATCGGCCTGATCGACGGGAGGTGTTGCTCCGGTGTCGCGAGCTCCGGTTGTCGAAGTGCTACCCGACGCCTCGGCATCGACATCCTGAGTGACGTCTGGCTCGGCAACGCCCGGGCCGGTCTTGCTCTCCGTCTTCTCGTCGCTCGCGGCATCGCTCTTCTTAGTCAGCGGCGATTCCTGCAAGCGCTCGTGGATGGGAGCCGGTCCCTTGGGACCACTCGGAGCCACGCGGCGGGTTTTGACCTGCCCGGCTTTCGGCTGGGCAGACCCGGCGGCGCGGCTCTTTGCGCGCTCCTCCGCACCGCGACCGACAGTCTCGCCCGCGGCCAGCGCAGCTTCGCGTCGGAGCCGAGCCGTATCGCGCGCGGACGCGTACATGTCTTGGAAGGGACCCTTGTAGATCCAGACCTTGACGCCGATGCGGCCGAACGTCGTGCGGGCTTCGGAGAATCCGTAGTCCACATCTGCCCGCAGCGTGTGCAGGGGCATCTGGCCTTCGATGTACCACTCCCGTCGGCTCATCTCGGCACCGCCGAGGCGGCCACTGCACTGCACGCGAACACCTTTTGCGCCGTGACGCATCGCCGTCCCAACGGCTTTCTTCATGGCACGCCGGAACGAAACGCGGCTTACGAGCTGCTCGGCAACACCCTGAGCGATCAGTTGAGCGTCGAGCTCTGGCTGCTTGACCTCGATGATGTTCAGGCGAACGTCTGTCGGCTTGCCGTACATCCGGGATTCCATCAGCTCGAGCTGACTACGCAAACGCTCGGCTTCAGCACCGCGTCGACCGATGACGATGCCCGGTCGTGCCGTGTGGGCATCGATACGAACACGTTCGCGCGTCCGCTCGATGTCGATCCGGCTGATTCCCGCGTGTGGGAGCTGACCCATCAGGTACTCGCGGATCCTCAGGTCGGCAACGAGGTAGTCGCCGTACTGCTTCTCGGTGAACCAACGCGACTTCCAGTCGGTGTGGATCCCGAGCCTGAAGCCGTACGGATGAACTTTCTGACCCATTACTCGTCTTCCTTTGGTTTGCGCCGCGTTGTTTTCTTAGCGCTGGTCTTCTTGGCGGTTGTCTTCTTGGCAGCCGTTTTCTTCGCAGTGGTCTTCTTGGCAGCCGCACCAGTCGTTTTCTTCGAGGTGCGCTTGCGCGTCGTTTTAGACGTCGTTTCGGGAGCAGCGTCTGTCGCCTCGCTCGACGCGGTTGCCGACGGCTCAGGTGCCGGGCCACCCGTCGTCGTCTTGCGAACCCTGCGCGCCGTCTGGCGCGTTGCAGGACGCTCGCTCAACGGGATGTCCTCTTCGAGTCTTCCCACGACCACCGAGATGTGGCAGGTGCGCTTACGAACGCGAGTGGCTCGACCCAACGCCCGAGGGCGGTATCGCTTGAGCGTTGGCCCCTCGTCGACCCAGGCGCGTGCGACGACCAGCTCGTCGGTCGGAAGACCGCGGTTGTGCTCAGCATTCGCGACGGCCGACTCGAGGATCTTGCCAACGTCTGTCGCGGCGGCCCGCGGCGTGAACCGCAGAACGCGACGCGCATCGTCGACGTGACGGCCGCGGATCAGGTCCACGACCTGTCGGGCCTTGGTTGGCGAGATCCGCACGAACGTCGCCGTCGCTATCGCCTCTTGGGCGTCGGGAGCGATGTATCTAGCCACTATCTGACCTTCGTCGCGCGTTCGGCCGAACCACCGTGGGTCCGGAATGCACGGGTAGGAGCGAACTCGCCGAGTTTGTGACCGACCATCGATTCCGTGATGTAGACGGGCACGTGCTTGCGGCCGTCATGGACGGCGATCGTGTGACCGACCATCTCTGGGATCACAGTCGACCGGCGAGACCAGGTGCGGATCACGCGTTTCTCGTTCTTGCGGTTCATCGCGTCGATCTTGATCAGCAAGTGATCGTCGACGAACGGTCCCTTCTTCAGTGACCTAGGCATTACCGACCACCTCGCTTCTTGCCGCGTCGACGCACGATCAGCTGGTCGGACGGCTTCTTCTTGCGTGTCCTTCCTTCCGGCTGACCCCACGGGCTTACGGGGTGGCGCCCACCGGATGACTTCCCTTCGCCTCCACCAAGCGGGTGGTCGATGGGGTTCATCGCGACGCCACGAACGGACGGCCGCTTGTTCTTCCAACGCGAGCGACCGGCCTTGCCGATAGAGATAAGCTCGGCCTCGGCATTCCCAACCTCGCCGATCGTTGCTCTGCAGTCGAGCGGCACCATGCGCATCTCACCCGATGGCAGTCGCAATGTGGCACGCGCACCTTCCTTTGCGATCAGTTGAACGGAAGATCCGGCGGATCGAGCCATCTTTCCGCCGGCGCCGGGCTTCAGCTCGACGTTGTGGATGACCGTTCCAACGGGGACGTTCCTAAGCGGCAACGCGTTACCCGGACGGATGTCCGCGCCGGGCCCCGACTGAAGTGTGTCGCCGACCCGAACGCGGTTCGGCAGCAGGATGTACCGCTTCTCGCCGTCCGCGTAATGCAGAAGAGCGATGCGCGCGTTGCGGTTGGGGTCGTACTCGATGTGCGCGACCTTTGCCGGAACGCCGTCTTTGGTCCGCCTGAAATCGACCACGCGATAGCGGTTCTTGTGACCCCCGCCCTGATGGCGCGTCGTCACGCGACCGTAGGAGTTGCGGCCCGCCTTCTTGGGCTTGGGCTCGAGCAACGCCTTCTCCGGGATGGTCCGAGTCAGCTCGGCGAAATCCGAGTGCGACTGGAACCGTCGTCCCGCAGATGTTGGCTTCGATTTCCTAACAGGCATCTATCTCGTGTCCTTTACGTGGCCGACTGTTCGAAGATCTCGATCTTGTCGGTTGGCGACAACTTGACGACCGCCCGCTTCGTCGACTTGCGACGGCCCTCCGTGAAGCGGAATCGCTTGGCCTTGCCTTTTCTGTTCAACGTGTTGACGCTGACTACCTTGACCTCCCAGATCGCCTCTACGGCCTGGCGGATCTCGGTCTTGTTCGCGTCTGGATGAACCAAGAACGTGTACGAGTTGGCGTCGATCAGCGAGTACGACTTCTCCGACACGACCGGAGCGATGATCACGTCCCGCGGGTCGTTCTTCGTCGATCCACTCATCAGGCCACCTCCTCGGTTTTCGCACCGGAAAGCCTGTCGAGAGCCGAGCCGGTGAACAAGATCGCATCGGCAACCAGAACGTCGTAGGTCGACAGCGACGAATGCAGCGAGAAGGCAACATTGGCCAAATTGCGGAACGCGCGATCCACTGTGGCCGACACCTCGTCGGCGGGATCGAGCACGACCAGCAGCCGCCCGTCGATGTCCGCAGCCTTCAATGCAGAGGCTGCAGCCCGGGTGCGCGGCTCGTCGAACCCGTCGAGGACCCAGATGCTGGAGTCCGCAGCTTTGGCGGACAGTGCCGACCGTAAAGCTGCTTTGCGCATCTTCTTGGGCAGCCGAACCGAGTAGTCGCGTGGCTTTGGACCAAACACCGCGCCCCCGCCGACCCAGATGGGGCTACGCGAGGAACCGTGTCTGGCTCTACCGGTGCCTTTCTGGCGCCACGGCTTCTGTCCTCCACCGCGCACCTCGGCCCTGGTCTTGGTCGAGGCAGTGCCCGATCGGGCCGCGGCCAATTGAGCGGTCACCACTTGGTGCATGAGAGGCACGTTCACCGGTGCGCCGAACAACTCATCCGGCAGAGCGCGCTTGCCGGCGACCTTCCCGGTGCCGTCGATCACATTCGCATTGATGGCCATCAGGAAGCCTTCCTTCTGAGCACCCGAACCGCGCTGCGCACCATCACCAAACCGCCTTTGGGCCCGGGAACGGCGCCGCGCAGCAACAGGATGTTGCGCTCGGGGTCGGCTTTGATGATCTTCAGGTTGAGCGTCGTGACACGAACGTGACCCATCTGGCCCGCCATCCGTGTTCCTTTGAAGACTCGAGCCGGCGTGGCACACGCGCCGATCGATCCCGGCGATCGGTGCTTACGTTGCGTTCCGTGCGAGGCCGATAGTCCCTTGAAGTTGTGGCGCTTCATCCCGCCGGCGAAGCCCTTACCTTTGGTGACTCCGACGACGTCCACCAGCTCGCCTTCCTCGAAGATGTCCGCTTTGACCTGGGCCCCCAGTGCGTAATCGCCGAGCTCTTCGAGACGCAACTCGACGACATGGCGTGCCGGATCGACGTTGGCTTTCTTGAAGTGACCCGCAAGGGGTTTCGTGACTCGCCGCGGCGCGCCGAACGCCAGTTGTACGGCAAGGTATCCGTCGGTCTCGGGCAACTTGACCTGCGAGACGCTGCAGGGCCCGGCCTCGACGACCGTGACAGGAACCGCGCGGCCGTTCTCGTCGAAGACCTGCGTCATCCCAACCTTGCGGCCGAGGATGCCTTTTATCTCTGCCATGTCTCGGGTTACCTCTTCTGCTAGAGCTTCAGCTCGATGTCAACGCCGGCCGGCAAGTCGAGCCGTTGCAGCGAGTCCACCGTTTTGGGTGTCGGATTGACGATGTCGAGCAAACGCTTGTGCGTCCGCATCTCGAAGTGCTCGCGCGAGTCTTTGTCCTTATGTGGCGAACGAACGACCGTGTACACGCTGCGCTCGGTCGGGAGTGGGATCGGCCCGTTAACGCTGGCCCCGGTACGCGTCACAGTCTCGACGATCTTCTTCGCGCTTTGATCGATGACCTCGTGGTCATAGGCCTTGAGCCTGATCCTGATCTTCATTCCGTCTGCCACTTAAGCGCTCGCTCTCTTCTCGTTGATGCCGGTTATTCGAGGATCTTCGTGACTCGACCGGCACCAACGGTCCGGCCACCCTCACGGATGGCGAAGCGCAGACCTTCGTCCATGGCGATCGGCTGGATGAGCTCGACTTCCATCTCGGTGTTGTCACCGGGCATCACCATCTCGGTGCCGCCGGGGAGATTGACCGAACCGGTTACGTCGGTGGTGCGGAAGTAGAACTGAGGACGGTAGTTGTTGAAGAACGGCGTGTGCCGTCCACCTTCGTCCTTGCTGAGCACGTACACCTGCGCGTTGAACTTGGTGTGCGGCGTAACGGAGTTCGGCTTGGAAAGCACCTGACCACGCTGGACCTCGTCCTTCTTGGTGCCTCGAAGCAGGATCCCTGCGTTGTCGCCGGCCTGAGCTTCGTCGAGCATCTTGCGGAACATCTCGATACCGGTGACGACCGTCTTGGACGTCTGCGGCGTGATGCCGACGATCTCGATCTCTTCGCCGACCTTCAGCACACCCTGCTCGACACGACCGGTGACAACCGTGCCACGACCGGTGATCGTGAAGACGTCCTCGATAGGCATGAGGAACGGCTTCGCCGTGTCACGCTCCGGCTCGGGAACGTATTCGTCGACCGTAGACATCAGCTCGACGATCTGCTTGGCCGCTTCCTCGTCACCTTCGAGAGCCTTGAGGGCGGACACCCGCGTAACGGGGACGTCGTCGCCGGGGAATTCGTACTCCGTGAGGAGCTCGCGAACCTCGAGCTCAACCAGGTCGAGCAGCTCGGGGTCGTCGACCATGTCCACCTTGTTGAGCGCAACCACGATGTAGGGGACGTTGACCTGACGAGCCAGCAGCACGTGCTCTCTGGTCTGAGGCATGGGGCCGTCGGCGGCGGAAACGACGAGGATCGCACCGTCGATCTGAGCCGCGCCTGTGATCATGTTCTTGATGTAGTCGGCGTGGCCCGGCATGTCCACGTGGGCGTAGTGACGGTTGTCGGTCTCGTACTCGACGTGCGCGATGGCGATCGTGATGCCGCGCTCTTTCTCTTCCGGCGCTTTGTCGATCTGGTCGAACGCCGTGAACTCCACGTTGGGGTTCTGATCGTGCAGAACCTTCGTGATGGCCGCCGTCAACGTCGTTTTTCCATGATCGATGTGACCCATGGTTCCGATGTTGACGTGAGGCTTGTTGCGCTCGAACTTCTGCTTCGCCATCTGTCTGTCCCTTCTCCCCTTCTGTGGGCTACTCGCCCCGAACCGTGGCTACGACTTCTTCTGCGATCGACTTCGGAACTTCCTGATACGAGTGGAATTGCATCGACGAGGTGGCGCGTCCCTGGGTACGGCTGCGCAGCTCGGTGACGTAGCCGAACATCTCGGCCAGCGGGACCTGAGCTTTGACGATCCGGTCGGAACCGCGCTGATCCATCGACTCGACGCGACCACGACGGCTGGAGATGTCTCCGATGACGTCACCCATGTATTCCTCAGGTGTAACGACCTCGACGTCGAAGATCGGCTCCAGGAGAACCGGCTTGGCCTTCTTGGCGGCTTCCTTGAAGATCATCGAGCCGCAGATCTTGAACGCCATCTCGGACGAGTCGACGTCGTGTGACGAACCATCCGTCAACGTGACGCGCACGTCGACGACGGGGTACCCGGCGAGCACGCCGGATGCCATCGCTTCCTGCACGCCTTGGTCGACGGCCGGGATGTACTCCGTTGGGATGCGCCCCCCGGTGATCTTGTTGACGAACTCGTAGCCACCGCCGGGCCCCGTTGGCTCGAGATTGATCACGCAGTGTGCGTACTGGCCCTTACCGCCGGTCTGCTTGACGTACCGGACCTCGACCTTCTCGGCCGGTTGCGCCACCGTCTCGCGGTATGCGACCTGGGGCTTGCCTACGTTCGCACCTACGTTGAACTCGCGGATCAAGCGGTCCACCAGCACCTCGAGGTGGAGCTCGCCCATGCCCGAGATGATCGTCTGGCCGGTCTCTTCGTCCGTGTGAACGCGGAACGTCGGGTCTTCCTCGGACAAACGCTGCAATGCGGTGCCGAGCTTCTCCGAGTCCGCCTTCGACTTGGGCTCGATCGCGACGTCGATCACGGGGGCCGGGAAATTCATCTGCTCTAGAAGAACGGGGTCGTTGGGATCGCACAGCGTGTCACCGGTCAGCGTGTTCTTGAGACCGACTACCGCGACGATGTCGCCGGCGAAGACGGCCTCCTTGTCCTCACGGTGGTTGGCGTGCATCTGCAGGATGCGCCCGATGCGCTCCTTGCGCTCGCGGGTCGAGTTCGAGATGCTCTCGCCGCTCTTCAGCGTTCCCGAATAGACCCGGAGGTAAGTGAGCCGTCCGACGTAAGGGTCGGACATGATCTTGAACGCGAGGGCCGAGAACGGTGCGGCGTCGTCCGGCTTGCGCTCGACGATCTCACCAGAGTTGGGCCTGATGGCCTCCATCGGCGGAAGGTCGAGCGGGCTCGGCAAGTACCAGCACACCGCGTCTAGCAACGGCTGCACGGCCTTGTTCTTGAACGCAGTGCCGCACAGAACGGCCGTTACCTCGCCGGAGATCGTTGCCCGTCGGAGCGCCTTGCGGATCTGCTCGACGTCGGGCTCCTGCTCGTGGACGTAGAGGTCCATGATCTCTTCGTCGTGGTCGGCAAGGGCCTCGAGAAGATCGTGCCGGTAGGTGGCAGCTTGCTCTTGTAGGTCCCCGGGGATCGGGCGGTCTTCCCACTCCTCGCCGTGACCTTCATCGGGCCAGTAGTGGGCGACCATCGTCACGAGGTCGACGACACCGTGGAAGTCGTTCTCCTTACCGATCGGAAGCTGGATGCAGACCGGCGTGGTGTTGAGGCGGTCGCGGATCATGTCGACGGTCCGGAAGAAGTCGGCCCCGATCCGGTCCATCTTGTTGACGAAACAGATGCGTGGAACGTTGTAACGGTCCGCCTGTCTCCACACGGTCTCCGACTGGGGCTCGACGCCGGCGACCGCGTCGAATACAGCCACCGCACCGTCCAGAACGCGCAGACTGCGCTCGACCTCGACCGTGAAGTCGACGTGTCCCGGCGTGTCGATGATGTTGATCCAGTAGCCCTTCCAGTGCGCGGTCGTCGCAGCCGAGGTGATCGTGATGCCCCGCTCTTGCTCCTGGACCATCCAGTCCATGACGGCCGCGCCTTCGTGGACTTCGCCGATCTTGTAGGTCTTGCCGGTGTAATAGAGGATCCGCTCGGTAGTGGTGGTCTTCCCCGCGTCGATGTGAGCCATGATCCCGATGTTGCGGGTATGGCTGAGCGGGTACTCGCGGATAAGCGGCGCGCCGCCTTTCACCTCGCGGAGCTGCGGGCGCTGCTGTTGATCCTGCTTCTGAGCTGCTTCTGCCATCTTTTCCTCCTGGGGGGATCGCTCGCCTTCGGCTCGGCTACTCCCCCCAGACCCCCCTCGGGGTCTGGTTCTTCTCTTGTTAACGGCGCCGGTCTCGCGTTCGCTCGACGGGCATCGCTTGGTTCACCATCTGTAGTGGGCGAAGGCCTTGTTGGCCTCGGCCATCTTGTGCATGTCCTCGCGCCGCTTCACAGCGGCTCCCGCGCCACCAGACGCGTCGAGGATCTCGCCCGCAAGCCGGTCGGACATCGTCCTCTCGCGGCGCTTGCGCGAGAACGTCACGAGCCAGCGGATCGCGAGAGTGTTACCTCGGGTTGCCTGAACCTCGACGGGGACCTGGTAGGTCGCGCCACCGACTCGGCGAGAGCGAACCTCGAGCAGCGGCTTGATGTTGTCGGTCGCCTTCTTGAGGATCGTCAGCGGGTCCTTACCGGTGCGCTCACCGACCTTGGCGAGAGCGTCGTAGACGATTCCCTCCGACAGCGTCCGCTTGCCGCGCGTCAGCACGCGGTTCTGGATCTGCGTCACCAAAAGGGAGTCGTAGATCGGGTCGGGCATGAGCTCCCGGCGTGGGGCGGGACCTTTCCTAGGCATCAGCCACCCGCTTTCTTGGCGCCGTACTTCGAACGGCTCTGAACGCGATCGCGCACGCCGGCCGTGTCGAGGGCGGCGCGGATGATCTTGTAGCGGACGCCGGGGAGGTCTTTGACCCTGCCCCCGCGCACGAGCACGATCGAGTGCTCCTGGAGGTTGTGTCCGATGCCGGGGATGTATGCGGTTACTTCGATTCCAGAGGTGAGCCTTACGCGAGCGACCTTACGCAGCGCCGAGTTCGGCTTCTTCGGCGTGGTCGTGTACACGCGCGTGCACACGCCTCGTCGCTGAGGGGAGCCCCTCAGTGCCGGCGACTTCGACTTCTCTTTCTTCGATTGGCGGCCCTGGCGAACCAGTTGCTGGATGGTGGGCACGCGTCATCCTTCCTTTTCTCCGCAGCCCGAAAGCCGCGGTGTTTCGATCGCTCCACCCCTCGAAACCGAGAGGTGCTCACCTCTATGGGCCCCGCCTGCGCCCGAGCACTGCGACGCGTCGGCAAAGCCGTTTTTCGAGCCTGTCCGGGAGCTAAGGGGCCGGGCATGGAGCCCGGGTGTCCTCCCGGCGACTAGCGCTCGGCGATGGTCCCCGACCCCTACGGTTCCCGGGGCAACCGGGCCTGCAGGAGCTCACCGAGCTCGGGTTGGTGCTGATCCCACGCCGTCGGTACCGGCGCGGAAGCGCGCCCCTGCGGGGGCGCGACGGCAAAGGATAAGTGAGGGGGCCGACCTGGTCAAACGACCCCTGAGCCGGCTACCCAAGCGGACATTTCGGAATCCCCATTGCTCATGCGGGCGCCGCGGCGGAGGCTCGACGCATCGGTGGCCGTGAGAGGAGGAGTTGGATGCGCAAGCTCGGGGTTCTGCTGGCCTTCATTATGTGCGTGGGGGTCGTAGCAGTGGTCGCGTCACCAGCTCAGGCTGCTACGAAACACATCCATGCCTTCGCTCCTTACAGCAAGAGCACGGACGTCCACAATGATCAAGATCCCGCTGGGACCAGCGTCGGCGACTCGCATGCCGGTAACTTCAAGATGTTCAACCACGGTAAAAAGGTGGGGCACTTCGACTACAGCTGCGTGACCACATCCGTCAGTCCCGCGAGGGAGACATGCCAGGCGACGGCACGTTTCACCGGTCGCGGGAAGATCATGGTTGCCGGAACCGATGACGCCAATGGCGGCGATCTCCACGTCGCCATCACCGGCGGGACCGCCGATTTCAACGGAGCCAGAGGGAACGCAACCCTGCGCTTCAGGCGCCACGGAGCCCATTTCCGGTTCAACCTCAAGTAAGTCTTCGCCCGGACAGACCGGGACGCGAAACGGCCCCCGAGTGCTCGGGGGCCGTTTCTTTGTTCGTTTTCGAGCTACTCCGCTGCCGAAGTGATCCCTTCGCTCTCGGGATCGGTCTCCTTGAGGTCGACCTGGCCGTCTTCCTCGCTATCGGCCGGCGGGACTGCGGACAGTCCAACGCCTCCGAGGAGCTCGCGTGCGACGTCGGCAGCTTCGGCGTCCTCCACCCGAGGCGGCAGGCCGAACAACGCCCGTGCCTCGTCGTCGGACATCGCAGCTTCGCCGGTCGTGACCGGGCGGATCGAGCGGTAGCGCGTCATCCCCGTACCTGCCGGGATGAGCTTGCCGATGATCACGTTCTCCTTGAGGCCGAGCAGTGGATCCGACTTACCGCGGATCGCCGCTTCGGTCAGCACACGCGTTGTCTCTTGGAACGAGGCCGCCGATAGCCACGACTCAGTTGCGAGCGAGGCTTTGGTGATCCCCATCAGAACGGGGCGAGCCGTTGCGGCCTCCCCACCGTTCGAGACGATCTGCTCGTTGGTCTCGGCGAATCCCCGAGCGTCGACGAGCTCGCCGGGCAGGAACTCGGTGTCACCGGGCTCCACGACGGTCACCTTGCGCAGCATCTGTCGCACGATCAGCTCGATGTGCTTGTCGTGGATCGGCACACCTTGCGAGCGATAGACGCTCTGGACCTCGTCCACTAGATAGAGCTGAACGTCGCGGGTTCCGAGGATGTCCAGGATCTCGTCGGGATCCTTCGATCCCTCCGTCAAAGACTCCCCTGCCTGCACTTCCTGGCCATCACGCACGCGCAGTCGCGTACGGCGGTTGATCTTGTAGGTCACTGCTTCGGAGCCATCGTCGGGGATCAGTTCGAGCGAACGAGCGCGCTCGTCCTCGTGGATCTCGACGCGACCCGAGGCGGACGCGATCTCGGCTTTTCCTTTAGGCGTCCGGGCTTCGAACAACTCGACGACACGCGGCAGACCGTGCGTGATGTCGGCACCCGACACACCTCCGGTGTGGAAGGTACGCATCGTCAGCTGGGTGCCGGGCTCGCCGATCGACTGCGCTGCGACGATCCCGACAGCCTCGCCGAGCTCGACCAGCCGGCCCGTCGCAAGCGACACGCCGTAGCACTTCTGGCAAACGCCGTACTTCGCTTCGCATGTGAGCACCGAGCGCACTACAACTTCCTCGACACCGGCGGACTCGATGTTCTTGACAACCTCGCCCGTCATCTCGTCGCCGGCCTTTGCGATCACATCTTTGCCGGCAACTGCATCTTCCAGAAGTACGCGAGCTTGGAGCTTCTGCTTCAAG
>JBHELU010000142.1:0-7313 GCA_046262955.1 Actinomycetota bacterium
ACATATAGATGTGTGACGTCACCCAACGACCTCGCATGGCAGCCAAGCCTCTTCGAAGTCTCCGAGACGGGCTTCGATAGAACGTTCACGCGCCTCGAGCGCATCTCTCTGGATCCCACAGCGTGGGTCGACTTCGCTCCAGGATGGGTCACCGGATCCGACAAGCTTTTCGAGCAGATCATCGAAGCGAGGAACTGGGGGCAGAGGTCCCGGCGCATGTACGAGAACCGCGTGCGCGAGCCGCGGCTTACCGCTCCTTGGAATACGCGCTCCGGCGAGTCGCTGGAGCCACACATACTCGAGGACATCCGCGTGGCGCTATCCGATCGTTACGAAGTGGAATTCGATTCGATCGGCTTCAACCTCTATCGCGACGGCAACGACAGCGTGGCCTGGCACGGCGATCGGATCAAGAAAGAAATCGAAGAGCCGACCGTCGCCCTGGTGTCGCTCGGCGAAGCGCGCAGGTTCCTCTTGCGTCCGAAGGGTGGCGGCAAATCCCGAGCTTTCATGCTCGGTCACGGCGATCTGCTGGTAACCGGCGGGAAAACGCAACGTACTTGGGATCACAGCGTCCCCAAGGTTGCGCAGGCAGGTCCCCGGATCAGCCTTGCTTACCGCCACGGCATGGATCCCGCTGCGTATGCCCACAAGCGGACCGAGCCCGCAGGGCCGTAACGCGCGCTTGGCTCTCCCGTTAGACGCACGTAGGCACGACGGCAGAGCGAAGGAGATCAGGCATGACAAGGCTTCATAGGAAGGCACTCATCCTCATCACGGCTGGAGTGCTCGCTCTCGGAGGCACGGTCGCTGCGGTTGCCGCCTCGGCAACGCACGGTAAGAGCACCGAGACCCACGGGAACAACGCGTTCGGCCATTCCCACAAGGGAACTCACGGCAAGAGTGGTGAGACACACGGCAACAACGCATTCGGTCACTCACATCAGGCAACCTCGACCGAATCGCCGAGCCCAACGGCTTCGAGCGATGACGATGCACAGGAGAGCGACACCGAGAACGACGCCAACGATCAAGGCGACGACGCTCAGGACGCCAACGAGGTCGAGAACGAGACCACGGATCAGAGCGACGATCAAGGTCAGGACGCGAACGACAACTCGAACGCCGATGACCAAGGCGAGAACTCGGACGACCAAGGCGACAACGCCAGCGAGGTCGAGAACGAGAACGGTCAAGACAACGAAAGCAACAACGCCGACGAGCAGGGCGACAACTCGGGTCACGGCTCGAACGACGATGGTTCGAACGACTAGCAAGAAGTAAGCGACGAACTAGAGAAGGGCCCCCGGAAAACCGGGGGCCCTTTCTCATTGCTCGACTCTCTACTCGCGCTCGCCCGTCACGGGCTCGTCGGGGGTGTCTCCTTCACCCTGTGACAGATACGCAGCTCGACGTTTGTCCTCGCCTTCGACTCCGTAAACCGCGTCCGCTTCGTTCATCTTCTTATCCAAGGTCTCGGGGTCGACCTTCTCGGTGACCTCTCCTCCAGAGTCATCGCGGTACTTGATCTCTTTTTCTTCCGCCATCACTTCCTCCTTTGCGGAGCACCACCTCGGAGTGTGCCCATTCTCCGCCCCGCAAAAACAGCGCTGTTCGATGACGTGCAGACACGGGGTGGCCAAAGCAGGTCGGAACCCCGGCTAGATGCTTCCGAAGCCCAGGCGCGAGAGCTTCGTCGCAAGCTCTGTGACCGTCCCAACCCCCAATTCAACGCGCAGACGCGCTATCCGTCGGTGGACCGAGCGCCGAGTCATATGCATCCGCTCGGCGATGTCTTCGACCCGGATCCCATCGGCTAGAAGATTCGCAAGTTCTTCGTCCTCACGATCGAACACCGGGCCGTTGTGGTCACCGGAAAGAAGTCGCGAGGCCTCACCGGGCAACAAACGAACCATAGATACCTGAACGCACCGATGACGCCACTGTTCGGGGACGTCATTCGACGCGAGCAACAACCATGTTTGCGCGGGCTCGTTAGACGGCTCGCGCTCGTCCGGTTCGATCACGTCTTTAAGTACTTGGAAGGTCGCCGCGCGTAACGCGCGTTACGGCTCGCTCTGATGTCACTTTGCGCTCGCGCACTGGCACTTCTGAGACAGATTGCTGTCACATCGTTACGAAAGCGCAGGGAATTCGTCTATCTACACGAACCAGGCGAGTTCCACAAGGAGGTAGAAGATGAATAAGGGGCCGCAGCAAAGGCACGGTAGATCACGCAAGAACTTGACGACGACCGTCGTAGTTTCGCTTTTCGCTTCACTGATAGTTGCAGGAATTCCCACTGCTTCCTGGGGTGCTGGCTCGGCAAAGCCATCGATCGCGTTTCTGAATCCGTCAAGCTTCAGCTCGTCCGGGGAACGCGGGATCACGATCTCCAATCAGCCCCCAGATAGTGGGCCGGGTTGCTGCGATGGAGCAACGGATACGTATCGGTTGAGCGCGTGGGTATCTGACCCCCCACCCAACTACAGCGTTTTCTTCAGCTTCGAGCAGAACAGTCTCGACCTCGAGATTACCAACACGCAGCAGACTCAAGAGGGCGATTGGCAGTCACAGTGGTCGATCCCGGCAACCGTTCTCGACGGACCCGCCACTTTGCACGCGTACGTCGTCGTCAACGAAGAGGCGGTTGCGGAGGTAATGCAACCGGTGACGATCACGAAGGAAGCAGATACGAACCACATCGCATACCCACAGAGCGATGGGATGTTCGGCACTTACGCCGCACTCGCGACCGCGCTGCCCGCCAAGGGTGCAGCCACTCGCAAGTTGCCGGCGGGCACCGTCGACGTTCAGTACACGGGCAGCCCGAGCTCGTCATACATCCGAACCTTCTACACAACGTCGGCTCCAGGGACTGAACCGAATTGGAAGGAATGTGCAACCGAAAGTGTCGGTTCGAACGGGGCCGACAACGGCATCCGTTGCACGCTAGCTTCGGCAGATGACCAAGCGGCCGTCACCGCGCTCGCAAGCGTGATCAACGATTCGCCCAACGACTACGACGATCGTTTCAACCAGTCCGGCGATGCAGTTGCTGTAAGCCCGTACGTGCAGCAACCCACCGCGTTGACCATCGACCCGGCAGGCGCATCACAGCGCGTCGGTCTGTCGAACTCAGAGATCTTCTTCTGCTCCACCGCCTCCCTCGTGACTCTGACGGATCAGCTTGGCCGTCAGATCCCGGGAGCGAACATCGATGTACATGCGACGGGCCCTTCGGACACGCTGAAGTTCGACACGTTCTCGACGGTGCTCAGCAAGAACAAGGCTCCCGACCGCGGAGATCATGCCGAGCAAACCGCGTACGACTGCACGGGTCAGAACACCACCACAGGGGCACCGCCAGGGGACGCTAATCCCGATACCGAAGGGGTTCACCGCCGGTTCGGCGCACCCGATCGCAAGCACATCGAGTCGCTGGGTGGCGGCACCAGTGACGCCGGCACGTTCAGCTTCCGGTTCCACGCGGACGACGTCGGACAGACAGACTTCACTGCATGGGTGGACGAGCAGGACGACGGGTGCCTCACCAACGACGACCTGTTCTTGCCGGGCGAGCTATACGCGGTCGGGGCAGTGGGGTGGGGTCAGGATCCGATCACGCCGGTGGTGCAGCCATACGAAAGTGCGATTCCCTGCAGTCCCGATGGGGGGACGCCCACTCCGACCGACACGCCGCCCACGCGAGAACCAGGAAGCATCTCGCTCGCCGTAACGGACGGTCCGGGGGCCGCGGTAACACTCCGTGGACATATCACGTCGGACACCAAAGCGTGCAAAGCGTCACAACCAGTCAAGCTGCAGATGAGAAAGAAGGGTCACTTCCACACCTTCGGAACTGCGACGACTACCAAGCGAGGACGCTACGAGTTCGTCCAGCCGATCACCAGATCGCATGCGTACCGTGCGGTTGTGCCGGCAACGACAACATGCTCGAGAGCTCGCTCGCCGATCGTTCGGGAATAGGAGCAAGAGAGAATTTACTGTTTGAGCCGCGGTCGCCAGGACGCGACCCCGATGGCCTCCGCCAACGCCTCGACTGCCTGGTCGATACGAAGCGGATCCCGGTGGCCGCGGCTCAGCCCTTTGTCCGACAAGAAAAACCTTCAGTGGACGGAGCCCAGGTCCTCCACTGAATAAAACAGATTGAAGCAGGGTGACTGAGAGCTCATGTCGCAAGCGCTCGAGGTTCCGATACCGTCGTGCGTCCCGACGGCCCCTTGGCCGTTCGTGAACGTGTCGGTGAACAATCCGCCGTCGTCATTGACACCCGTTTCATCGGATGCTTCGCAACCCTTCATGTTGGGTTGATCGCACTCCCGGCCTCGCCCTAATACACGCCACGTTGCATCCGCCGGCACGAATATGTCGAACGAGGTGGACAGATCGAATTGATCTCCGGGCGCGACGCTGAGTAGACCCGGCACGCGCAGTTGTTGCCATTGACCGGCGACGTCCACGAAGATGTTGACCTCGTCGGGAGGCTCCGAGCGCTGCGGGTCCCCCGTGCATGGCTCTTCCGGAGCACACTGCCCAGATTGCGTTCCGTCCAGCTCGGCCATCCACTCGAGCTTGGTGAACGTGACGCGGTAGTGCTCGACCGGGAGAGGCACGTTCCATCCGACCTCGAACGACTTGGCGAAGATCATCTTCTGGCTCTTGCCTTTATGCCACCCTTTGAACGGAACGAAGACATGGATGCCCGACGCCGTCTTCTTGATGCGGGGGCGAGGGGCGTTGAGGGAGCCGCGGTCGAGGACCCGGTAGACGATGCTCGACGCCCCCGCGGGCTTTGGTGGAGCCGTCACCGAGAACGAGTAGTTGCGATCGTTCACGCGGACGCGCTGCGGGCACAGGTCCTGTGGTTTCGTGCACTTACCGGCCGCGTGCTGCTCGATCGCATGAGCCATCGTTCCGACCGACGAGATCAGTGCGTCGGTAACTGCGTCACCACGCCGCGAGAGGGACGGCACTTTTCGTCGAACTACGACCATGCGCGGTGCATGGATCTCCGTTCGCTCACCGGTCACTTCTTCCCCGGGCTGTGTCCCCGGCGTGAAGTAACGTGGGTCGGTGAAGTTCTGCGGCCCCCAGTGGCCGCAATCCCAGATCCACGAGCCCTCGACCGTGAACCGATCACCGGCAGTCGGCCACGCAAAGAGCTTGTAAGCGCGCTGCTCCCACTCGATCTCCATCGTGTTGAGCTCGTCTTTGTCCTGGGTTTGCTTCTTGTCGACATTGGCGGTGCCGAGATAGTGCCGGTAGCGCGGAGCAGGATGGAAGAACACGTTCATGTCGTAAGAGTTGTGAGCCCTGAAAAGATCGGTGTAAGTCGGATAAGCGTTGCGTGCCTTGCCTCTCAGCAAGCGCGGCTTCGGGGTGCCGTAGACGTAAGCCCACTGCGGCGACGTACCGGCGATCAAGCCGCCCGGGTCGCGTTCGCAACCATCCTTCGGGGGCCGATCGATCGAATCGGGGTGGCCCGATCGCTTCGCCTTGGAAGCCTGCGCTCCGACAAGGTTCGTTGCAGGAACGAGCAGGGTGACGAGCAATAACGCGATGACTCGGTAGCGCACCACGGCTCCCCCCAGATCCTTACGAACGGGTATGAGCCTAAGCGCGCTCGTGTCCGCCGGCCCTTCTAATCAGATGAGCTCAGTGGCCTCCCCGACCCAGCCGCGGCCCGGCGATCTGATTGCCGGCCACGATCGCACCTTGCGGATAGTTCTTGTCGTCTGTGTAGACGACGTGAGCGAACCCGCGCGGGTCGACCTGCACGTCGATGAAGTCGAGCAGGTTGCGATCCGTTCCCGGCACAGCGGCGCAGAACAAGCCGAGCGTGCAGACATCGCCGTCATGCATGGGTTTGGGGCTGACCTTGACCTCGTGGAAGACGGGCTTCTTAGCTCGGATGTTGTAACTCTCCGACAGGTAAGCGTTCCACTTCGCAGCCGTGTCCGTAGTGGGGTCCGGTTTTCCGTTGGGCCGAGTGCCGACCACGGTCGAGGTTCCCAAGTACGTCACAGCAACCTTCCCCGGAGCGCCTGCAGCGATCGCCGGGAAGTAGTGCGTCCCTTTACCGATGTTCGCTTGGAACGGAGCGCCTGTGCCGTCGGATTGCCCGTTCCATGTCTTGCCACCGTCGAAGCTCGCCGAGATCCAGATGTCGAACTCCGAACCGATGTTCATCGCGAAAGCGACGTACGGATTGCCTTTGTTGTCGAGGGTGATGTCGGGCCAGAACTCGGAACCGTCGCGACCGATCCCTCCGTCGTAGACGAGCTGGTCGGTCCACGTCGCACCACCGTCGTCCGACCACGCGACCCACATGGTGTGGAAGCCGGCAAGCTGTGTCTCGTTGCATCCGGTTGCACCATTCTGAGCATCGTCTGCAGCGAGCCAGGCTACGTAGACGCGTCCCGCGTGTGGCCCCGACTGAACGACCTTCACGCCACCGGGCATCGCGTTGCAAGCAGAAGCTGCAACCGCCGTCGGACAGTTGATGACGTTGACTGGAGTGCCGAAGGTCTTGCCTCCATCGGTCGAAGAGTTCACCCACACGACGCCGGGACCAAAGTCGTGGTACTGGACGTACACAAGTGCCTGCTTGGTCGTTTTCTGAGATGGGATCCACGCATCCGTCCACGGACGGTCGACCAGGAACGGCATGCTCGACGCGTTGTTGCCACCAAGAGAGGTTCCCTGCTGCGGCCACGACTTCCCACCGTCGGTGGACTTGTAAACCGAGGCTTGCAGGGTGTTCGAGTTGGCCTCGATGTTGTTCAGGTTGCCTAAGTACAGGGCCCCCGATTGATCGACGTTCACGGAATCGTCGCCGGATTGGGTGGCAGCCTTTGCGCCGGCCGTCCACGTCTTGCCGTTGTCCGTCGAGCGGAGGAACTTGACCGCCGCGGGCGGGTCGTTGGCGGGCGGCTCCACCTTGGGCGCCGCCGTGGTCGTCGTCACGCTGCCGGGCAGGCTGGACACCGGGGCGAAGGGCTGGCCGCCGGTGGTCGTCGGCGGCACGGTGGCGGCCGGCGCCGGCTGGGCCTGCCCGACAGGGACGGCCGACCCAACCGCTTCGAAGGCGACATACAGGTCGCCGCTGCTGGGGTCGATCCCGCCGGTGGCGGCCTGGGTCCACGCCCAGTCGCTGGCCTTGGTCCGGGTGCGCTCGTACAGCGCCTTGGGGGGAGCGAACGTCTTGCCGTCCGTCGAGCTGGTGAACCACAGATGCCCGTCGGCGTTCCCGCTGGGCGGCAGGTTCTCGTCCACCACCAGGTCACCGA
>JBHELU010000143.1:0-11109 GCA_046262955.1 Actinomycetota bacterium
TGTGGGAGGCCCCTCGGTGCAGGCGGGATGTCGGTTAGCTGGAACTTGCCGAGCGACTTGTTGCGGTACGCCATCTCAGCTTCACCCTGAAGCACGTGGATCTCGACTGAGGGCTGATTGTCGTCTGCCGTCGTGAAGATCTCGGATCGCTTCGTTGGGATAGTTGTGTTCCGCTCGATCAACCGAGTGAAGACGCCACCTTTCGTCTCGACACCGAGCGACAGCGGTGTGACATCCAGAAGGAGAACGTCCTTGACCTCGCCGCGCAGCACCCCGGCTTGGATCGCGGCACCCACGGCAACGACCTCGTCCGGGTTCACTCCCTGGTGAGGCTCTTTGCCACCGGTGAGGTCCTTCACGAGGTTTCGCACCATCGGCATGCGCGTGGAACCACCAACCAAAATGACGTGATCGATCACGGACACCGAGATGCCCGCGTCCTTTACTGCCTGGTTGAACGGGCCCTTGCACTTATCGAGCAGGTCCTCGGTCATCCGCTCGAACTCGCTGCGGCTGAGCGTCATCTCCAGGTGAAGTGGGCCCTGCTCCGTGGCAGTGATGAACGGCAGGTTGATGTTCGTCGATTGTGTCGACGACAGCTCGACCTTGGCTTTCTCGGCAGCTTCCTTTAGACGCTGCAACGCCATCTTGTCTTTGCTGAGGTCGACACCGTTCTGGTCTTTGAATGTCTTGACCAAGTGGTCGATGACACGCTGATCCCAGTCGTCACCGCCCAGGTTGGTGTTACCCGACGTCGACTTGACCTCGAATACGCCGTCGCCCAACTCGAGCAGCGAGACGTCGAACGTGCCCCCGCCCAGGTCGAAAACGAGGATCGTTTGCTCCCCCTCGGTCTTGTCCAGCCCGTACGCGAGAGAGGCCGCGGTCGGCTCGTTGATGATCCTCAAGACCTCGAGGCCGGCGATCTGCCCGGCTTCCTTGGTTGCCTGACGCTGGGCGTCGTCGAAGTACGCCGGAACTGTGATCACGGCTTCCGTGACCTTGTCGCTGAGATACGCCTCTGCGTCGGCCTTGAGCTTCATCAGGATGCGGGCCGAGATCTCTTGCGAGCTCCACGACTTCCCATCGATGTCGACTTTGTGGTCGGTGCCCATCTGGCGCTTGATCGACCGGATCGTTCGGTCTGGGTTAGTGATCGCTTGGCGCTTAGCCACCTCGCCGACCAGGATCTCGCCGGACTTCGAGAAGGCGACCACGGATGGGGTCGTTCGTCCCCCCTCGGCGTTCGGGATGACCGTCGGCTCGCCACCCTCGAGGGCCGCTACGACCGAGTTCGTCGTTCCTAGGTCGATTCCAACTGCTTTGGCCATGTTTCTCCTCCTATACGCGGGCCTGAGGGCCGCTATTTCCTAGATATGAGTGTCATCAATGATGCAAGTTGAGTGCATCATTGTCAACTCTGAGGAGCGATGCTCTATTCCAAGAGATCAAGGGGCTGGTTTGTCGACTTGTCGACAAACAGACCTTGCTCTGCTTCCCGCCTTTGAATACGGTGCCACGGCGCGCTCCGCTAGCGCCTTCGGCGCCCCCCTTGGAACGGCGGCGAAGCCCCATTGAGGGCACCTATACTCCGCTCGCGCAAAGACGCGGGCGTATCGATCGAGGCTCGAAAGGGATCGCTTCAGTGTCAGGCTTCGCACGGGTCGTCATGGGGACGCTCGTATTGGTAACCCTCGGGGCCTTCGCCCTGCGGATCCGGGACCTGGTCGGCTTCCTGCGCCTGGGCCAAGCCGACGATCGGAAGCCCGAGAGCTACCCCAGGAAGCTAAAAGACCAGCTAGTGGTGGTTCTGGGTCAGCGCAAGCTCCTCCAATGGTCGGTCCCGGGCCTGATGCACTTCGTGATCTTCTGGGGCTTTTTGATCCTGTTCACGACGATCGTTGAGGCGTTCGGGGCTCTCTTCATCGCCGGGTTCCACATCCCCTTGATCGGACAGTGGGGCCCCCTCGGTGCCCTCCAGGATCTATTCGTCGCTCTGGTGTTGGCAGGCCTCGTCACGGCCTTCGCGATCCGCAAGATCCAGCGTCCGGGCCGCTTCCGCGGGTCGCACCTCAAAGAGGCCGACTACATCCTGATCGCGATCGCAGCCATCATGGTCACGATCCTGCTCGCCCGGGCGGCCGAGATCGCGCTGGGGCATTTCCCCTACGACACGAGATGGACGCCTTTCAGCAACTGGGTGGCGGGTGCGATCAAGGGCGCATCGCTTAGCACCCGCAAAGCGCTGGACACGATCTTCTTGTGGTGGCACTCGCTGATCATCCTGGGATTCCTCGTCTACATCACGTACTCGAAGCACCTGCACATCATCACGTCGCCGTTCAACGTCTTGTTCACGTCGGAGCGTCCCAAGGGAGCGCTGAAGCCGATGAACATCGACATCGAGAACATGACCGAGGACGACAGGTTCGGCGCTTCGGTCGTTTCCGACCTCACGTGGAAGCAACTGCTCGACACGTATACGTGCACCGAATGCGGGCGTTGCCAGAGCCAGTGTCCCGCGTGGAACACCGGGAAACCGTTATCGCCGAAGCTGCTGATCATGGACCTGCGCGATCAACTCTTCGAGCAGGGTCCGGCTCTTTTAAAGGCGCAACGCAGTGGCGAAGACGCCTTCAAGGAACTCGTCGGCCAACTTCCCTCGCTCAATCCTGAGGTCGTCGAAGACGAAGTGATCTGGGATTGCACGACGTGTGGTGCGTGCGTGCAAGCGTGTCCGGTGAACATCGAGCACATCGATCACATCGTCGACATGCGACGTAACCTCGTCATGAGTGAGTCACGGTTCCCGCGCGAGATGCAATCTGCGTTGCAGAACATGGAGACCTCGGGGAATCCATGGGGTCAGCCACCGCAGGCCCGAACCGAATGGGCGAAGGGCACTTCGAAACAAGAACCGCTCGACATCCCTCATATCTCCGAGGCTCCCGACGCGGAAGTGCTCTTCTGGGTTGGGTGCGCCGGTGCATACGACGATCGGAACAAGAAAGTCGTCTACGACTTCGCGAAGTTGATGCAGTTAGCCGGCGTGAAGTTCGCGACGTTGGGCGCAGACGAATCTTGCAACGGAGATCCGGCCCGCCGGATGGGGGCCGAGTACATCTATCAGATGCTTGCAGAGCAGGCGGTCGAGCTACTGAACGAGAACCGCGTGAAGAAGATCGTGACGGCGTGTCCCCACTGCTTCAATACGATCTTCAACGAATACCCGCAGTTCGGTGGGGTCTACGAAGTCATCCACCACACCGAGTACCTGGCGCAGCTGGTGCGCGAAGGTCGCCTGAAGCCGCAAGGCGAGCTCAACGAGCGCATCACGTACCACGACCCCTGTTACCTATCGCGTCACAACGATGTGTGGAAAGGCGCGCGGCACGTCATCGAATCCATCCCCGGCACCGAGTACGGCGAGCTCCATCGCCACGGCCACACGACGTTCTGTTGCGGAGCCGGCGGGGGCCGCATGTGGATGGAAGAGCGCATGGGAAAGAAGATGAATACCGAGCGAACCGACGAAGCACTTGCGTCCTCGTCGGACACATTGGCGGTCGGTTGTCCGTTCTGCAACATCATGTTGTCCGACGGAGTCCAGGAACGCCACGCCGACATGGCCGTTCGGGACGTCGCGCAGATACTTCTTGGGTCGATCGAGTTCCATCCGGAATCCAGTGCAGGATCGAACGGAGATGGGAACGGAAACGGCTACGAGGCAACGAAAGAACCACAAGAAGTTGCTGGCACCGCCGTCGGTCCCGACGACTCGCAGACCACTTAGCTCTTAGGAATCCACCACCGCGGCGAGCGTCTGATCGAGTTGTTTCAGATGGGCGAGGTCGTGCCCGGCCAGTAGGTTGATCGTGAGCTCGAAGCTCTCCGGCCCCCGCTCCGCGTGCAGGCCGACCTTGCTCCACTGCTCGCGCGGAGTCTCCTCGAACAACATCACGTTTGCGCGGCGCAGTGCCGCGAACGCCGCAAGCATCTCGGGGAACGGTGAAGCGGCGAGCGAGTTCCACTCATCTTGGTCGTAACCGGGGTAGGCAACCCCGTCCTGTGCCAGCGTGATGCGCCACCTGAACGAATAGACGATCTCGCCGTGGAAGAAGTGCTTCAGCAACTCTTCCACCGACCACTCATTGGGTTCGGGCGCGCGCTGAAGAGTCGGGACATCCAACCCGTAGGTCTTCTCCTCGAAAATCTCAGGCGTTGCTGCGAGGACCTGGATGGGATCCCGGCCCCCAAGCATGTCGAGAAGCGCCTGCTGGTAGGCGTCGGGTTCCGCAACGGGATCGGGCGCGACTATCCGCTCTTCGCTCATTTGAAGTTCTCGTAGTAGCGGGATGGGGTTGGGCCGCGCTGGCCTTGGTACTTCGAGCCCACCTTCTGCGATCCGTACGGGTTGTCGGCCGGAGACGTAAGCGCGAAGAAGCTGATCTGTCCGATCTTCATCTGCGGGTAGATCGTGATGGGGAGGTTCGCAACATTGGACAGCTCGAGCGTCAGGTGACCTTCGAACCCCGGGTCTACGTAGCCGGCCGTGGAGTGGATCAACAGACCCAGACGCCCCAATGAGCTCTTGCCCTCGAGCCTCGCGACCAGGTCGTTCGGGAGCTTCACGTACTCGGCCGTGGATCCGAGCACGAGCTCTCCCGGATGGAGGATGAACGCTTCTTCGGATCCCACCTCGACGAGCTCCGTGAGATCGTCCATCGGTTTCTTGACGTCGATGAACGGGTGTCGGGCGTTGTGAAAGGTGCGAAAGAGGCGATCGACATGCAGGTCCACCGAAGACGGCTGAACGTCGGCTTCCGAGAAGGGTTGGATGCCTATCCGGCCCTCCGCGATCGCCGATTTGATGTCGCGATCGGACAGGATCATCGGCGCAGTGTATCGAGCAGATCGCGCCGAGCCTCTCTCTATAATCGTCCGGCCTCGCGGGTGTAGCTCAATGGCAGAGCGCTAGCTTCCCAAGCTAGATACGGGGGTCCGATTCCCCTCACCCGCTCTAGCGAAGCGAAGAGCGGGGGGCTCGCGTAGCGATTTCCCTCACCCGGTCGAAAGACCCGCCAATCACTCGTCGGGGTTGACCTTGACTGCGTAGAAGTCGACGGTCATCTCCGACCTGCTCTCTCTGAATCCCTGGTTGACCAAGAAGAAGCTCGAGGTGTCCGGCCCGAGCGAGAACGGAGGCGAATAGTCCGCGCTGTGCGGCACTCTCAGGATCAGCGGATCGTCCGCTGTCCCCGGAACCAAACGAAACGCCCCGACCCCCGACTGGTTGATCGACCACTCGCTCGACTTGAATAACAAGGCCCTGACTTTCTGCACCAAGGACGAGTCGACACCGCTTATGCGCGCGTACACGAGATCATCCGGGCCTGGGGCTGCCGGCACGATCACCGATTCCTGGAGGTGGATCGTGGCCGCTCCCAGGAAGGACGGGTCACTACAGCGGTCCGCCGTTTTTCCGAGCACCAGAAACTTATCCGTGACGCTTACCTGCTTGTAGTTGCAGACCGTCGCCAGGCTTGCCGCAGGCGATTCGAAGCGGAAATTGCGGTCGTCCAATGAGTTGTGAGTGTTCCGAAGTATCAGCGATGGGCCGTCGCTGCTTTCGAGAGCTTCTGCATTTCTCTGGTCAAGGCTCTGCGTGTATGCAGAGTAGGACTGGAAAACCGGTAATGGATGCCAGTGGATCTCGGGATAGGCCCACGCGATCCCGATCTCCCATGGATCTACATGCACGGTTCCACCTTCCACAACCGAAAGGGTCTGACCGTCCATCTGGTAATTGCTCTGCATCGCCGCTCGGGATGAGTCGATGAATGAGCCTCGAGAGGTCGGGTTCGCCACGACCCTGGTTTGAAACACGGCCTCACGGAGGTGTGGCCAAGGGTTGATGAACCCCCAGACACCGATCCCGGACACGGCAAGGAAGCACCCCACCGAGCCGACCAGAATCACCGCTCGCATCGATCTGTCCACGCGGGACGACAAGAATCCCGCGCACGCAATCAGGACCGCAGCAAAGATCACTACGCCGTGTATGTGGTCGTGATGAACGAATGTCTGCTTGAAATAGAAGAAGAGCCAAGCGATCAACAGAACCCACAGGAAGCGTCGTCGTTTGCGGGGTACGTCTGAAAATGCCGCGCGGAACGCGATCGTCAGAAGAACGACAACTACTACTGCAAGGACCGCGTCGCCATGGAACCCACCCTCTTCTCGTCCCATCGCAGTCGAGTAACCGCTCACGATCTGGAACGAGCTCGTTAGGTATGACCACAGATTGGTTATCGATTGCAGACTGGCAAGCCAGGCTAGACACAACCCGGCGACGAATGATGCGGCGTAAGCAGGGAGATCTCGCCGTCGATTGATCGAAACGCCAATGACGGTGATCGCCGTCATCGCAAGTATCGCGAGTCCGTCGTTCAGCTTCACCAGCATGGCGACAGCTGCGATCGTGCCCCCCGCAGGTGCGAGCCACCACCGATCCGTACGGCTTTCCGGCCAAGTCAACAACTCGCAACACCATAGAAAGACGATTACGGGCAAGACCTCGGTGTACAGGCCGTGGGCCGCGAGAGCTCCAAGAAACGCAACCACGTAGCACGCTGGTGAGCCCAGCCTTCGGCGGGAAAGGACCAGGAGGGTTGCGCACAAAGAAACATGTGTGAGCCCGACGAACAACCACGCAAGAACCCCGGTCCATGCGAAGAACATCGTGGGGATCGTCAGCCACCCCAATGGCCCGTAGGAGAAAACGATGTCGTGGCCGAATTGCAGACCTGAGTGTGCTGCCATGTGCAATCCCGCTTGCCATGAATTGTCCAGGCCCTGTGCCGGCGTGAACGAGATGCGGGTGATAGGCCAAGTCACTACGACCAACACGAATACCCAGCGCCATAACGTTGCGCGTGACTCGAATCCGGCGGTAGCTGCCTCTGCTTCAGCTATCACGCGCTCGATCCGGCCGATGGAAAAAGGTGTCTAGCGACATCCACACGGTCTTAGACCGTGGGTAGAACACGATTGGCAGCAGACCGTTCGTGACCAAAGCGATTATGAGCAGGGGCACCCAAGGGATATCCGGGATCGTCGCGATGATCACGCCTACGAACAATAAAAAGAACCAGAGCTCGGCAACCGCGATGTTGACGATCATCGCCCCCACCCAATAGCCGTCCTCCCGTGAGAACGTGTAGCCGCAAGTCGGACATCGCTCTTTCAGCTGCGACCACGAAGCAAAGATGTTCTTGCCACCACAGATAGGGCAGCGCTTGCGAAGCCCTCTTGTTATCGATGTGCTGAGGGCTCGCGTCTGATAGTTGGACCCCCCAGCCATGCGCACACCGTAGCGCCTAAGGCACTAGCGAGGGCCGTGCGCTATCGAGGCGAACTTCGTGTACTGGTTCATGAACGCGAGTGTCACTTTCCCCGTGGGGCCGTTTCGGTGTTTGGCAACGTGAAGCTCCGCTTCGCCTCGAGCTTCGGTGTCCGGGTGATAGACCTCGTCGCGATAGATGAACATGACGAGGTCCGAATCTTGCTCTATTGATCCGCTCTCTCGGAGATCACCAAGCAGAGGTCGCTTGTCCGAACGGAACTCGACACCGCGGTTCAACTGCGACGCGCATACGACGGGCAACTCCAGGTCGCGCGCCATGATCTTCAGCCCACGGGAGATCTCAGACACTTCCTGCTGACGGTTCTCGGATCGGCGAGGCGACTGCATCAGCTGCAGCTAGTCGATGATCACCAGGCCAAGGCCGTGCTTTGCCTTCAAACGCCGGCACTTGGCACGCATCTCCATCAGAGTGATGTTGGCCGAGTCATCGATGAAGATCGGAGCTTCGGCAAGTCTTCCCAGAGCGGCGGACAAGCGGGTCCAATCTTGTTCCTGCAACGTTCCCTTACTGATGCGCTGCGAATCGACGCGCGCTTCCGATGCAAGAAAGCGTTTTACTAGTTCGTGTTTCGACATCTCTAGCGAAAAGATGACGACAGGTTTCGATTGTTTGGTTGCAGCCGAAAGCGCGAAGTCATTTAGGAGCGAGCTGTTATGGATACAGATGTCCTGCGCGATGAAATTGTGGCCCTCATGAATCTCGAGGTCGTAGACCGGTTTCGGACCTACTGGCTCTACCGAAACGACCTCATCCCAATAAAGGTCCAGATTCGAAAGCGCTCGCAGGTCGTCATCGTCAAGGATCTCCGCGTACATCGCTAGACGGTGATGAGGGATCCCGCGGCGTAGATGCAGGTTGTGGGGTTGGCCTGACGGCGCGACTTCACCGCTTCGACGAGCGAGCTCCGAAAGAGACATCTGTCGCGCCTCGAGCGACTTACGTACGAGCTCCCACGTCTCAACTGGCAGATTCCCGCCGTTCCCTCGGCGGCGCGTGCGGCGAAGGATCTCGTAATAACGCCGCTCCTTCTCACCGATCCAACCGATCTGCGTCTGATAACGGTGGACGGATAACGGGTCGGTGATCTCCACACGCCACGACCGAGCAGTCTTCTGCCATAGCTTGGCGATAATGCCGAAGCGAAGGAGGGCGTGCTGCACGTCTTCCGCCAGCCCTTCCGAGGCAACCGTGAACTCGATCCGAGCGAATCCCTGCATGTTGTAGACAGTGCCGTCGCAACTGAAGAGTGCTTTAAGGAACTGCGTGAGCGTTTCTTTGTCGAAACGCCACACCTCCGCGGGAAATCTCTTTTGCAGCGCGCTCTTGCCCATCAGTCCAAGCTGAGTCAACCAAACGACTACGGAATTCGGTTTAGGTCGGCGTTTCTTCGCGCTGACTCTGAACTGTCCAGATCTCCAGCTATTAACTCGGCACTCAGAGAAATTGTTTTCGACGCAATGGCGAAAGTCATGGACTATCTCGCGGTCGAAATTAGTGAACAGCGCTGACTTATCGGTAAGGCAACCCTCCGCGATGAAATACGCGATCAACCGCGCCTTTTCGGGGGAAACCGATCGATCTGTACCGAAAATGGAAAGCACGCGGGGCACCGCTATCTTGCGTCCGACCTCAAGTGATTCCAACGGAACCCATCCCGAAACGGTTAAGAACGGATGGTTAGCGGTAACTTCAATTCGTCTACCCAGGCGCGTAGTTAGTCGAAAACACTCCTTGATTCCGTTGTCGATCCAATCCGCGACGGAGGTTCGATACACCGAACCGCGATGATTAACGGAGAGGATTTCGGTCCGTTCGCGGGCGACGAACTGTTCGATGGTCATCCGTTCACCAGTTTCCGGATCATCGATAATTCCAGTTTTTCCCACACACTTTCCCATGCTCGGTCGAGCAGCAACGATGATCAAGTTCGACGGCTGAAAGCCAGAAGTCATGTCGTCCAGGTCCGGGAAACCCGACGCCAATCCAGTTACCGCTTCACCGCGCTCGTAAAGCGTCTCGATGTCTTCCATGCTTCGCGTCAGCAGAGGACGGATGTGTTGGTAGTCGTCCTTCAGACGTTTCTCGCCGACGTTGTAGATGAGCGCTTCAGCTTTGTCGATCGCGTCGTCGACGTCCTCGGGTACGGAGAATCCGATCTCCTGCACCTTGTTACCGGCGTCGACCAACCGCCGGAGCAGCGCGTGCTCTTCGACGATGCGCGCGTAGTGCCGGGCCGAAGATGCGGTGGGGTAGGCCTCTAACAGTCCGGCGATGTAGGGCGTGCCGCCGATCTCGTGGAGCGCTTCTCGTCGTTCGAGCTCGTCGGCGACGGTGATGGCATCGACAGGCTCGCCCTTGCCATAGAGGGCAAGGATGATCTCGTAGATCGTGGCATGCGCAGGCTTGTAGAAGTCTTCGCCGTGAAGGATCTCGATGACGTTGGCGATCGCCTCTTTGCTCTCGAGCATGGCCCCGAGCACCGACTGCTCGGCGTCGAGGTTGTGTGGCGGGACGCGATTGGTTCGAACCGCCTCCAGCGGTGCCCGCTGCGCCACTACACCTCCCTTAGGACTTCGTCTCGCCCGAACGTGTGTTCGGAAAAACAATATGGACCCTCACCGACAGGTTTGGCCGGTTTAGGGCCCTCGTTGGCTCCGCGACCGTCGGTCGACGCTATGGCGCGCCGGATGTGGGGGACAAGTGGACGGGGAAATGGTGGATAAGCCCGAACAGGCCAGCAATAACGGCTTCTCCGGCGGTAAAACCTGTGGGAAAGCGAAAAAAGATCGGCGGCTAAGCCTCGGGTTCGGCGGCCTCGTCTTCCTCGTGCGAGATGACCTCGACCGTCACCAGGGCATTCACTTCTTCGTGCAGGTGAACCTCGATCTGGTAGCTGCCCAAACTCCGGATCGGGTCGTCCAGCCGGATGTCGTGACGGTCGATCCCCTCTTCGAGCTGCTCCTCGATGGCGCGCGCTACGTCGGATTTGGTGACCGAACCGAACAGTCGCCCGCCCTCGCCGGCCCTAGCCGAGATGTAAACGGGGCTGGCGGCAAGGACTGCGACTCGGGCCGCGGCTTCCTCCTTGGCCTTCTCGTCACGCTCGCGGCGCGCTCGCTGCATATCTTCAGCCTGACGGATCGATCCCTTGGAGGCGACCAGCGCAAGGCCTTTGGGAACCAGGAAATTGCGCGCGTACCCGTCGGCGACGTTTACAACATCACCTTTGTGTCCCAACTTGTCTACGTCGTCGGCAAGGATGACTTTCATGTGGCTCTCCTAACGCGTCGAGTAGGGGAGCAGGGCCATCTCACGAGCGTTCTTGACCGCGGTCGCCACCAGCCGCTGATGCTGCGAGCAGTTGCCGCTGACGCGACGGGCTCGGATCTTGCCCCGGTCACTCATGAACTTACGGAGCAGGGCGATGTCCTTGTAATCGACATAGGTCACCTGGTCCGCACAGAACTGGCAGTACTTCTTGCGGCCCTTGCGGACGGTTTGCGGCTTGGAGCGCTTATCGCGATCGCGATCTCTTCCCATCAGATATCGCCTTGCTCCGAGCCGACGGGGGCCGGAGCCGACCAGTCACCGCCGCTGCCTTGTTGCGGCTGGCTCCAGTCGCCACCCGAAGGCTGCCCGCCGCTTTGCTGTCCGCCGCTTTGCTGTCCGCCGCTTTGCTGTC
>JBHELU010000144.1:0-5333 GCA_046262955.1 Actinomycetota bacterium
GTGCAGCTGCGCGAACCGACTGTGCGATATCGGAAGCCGACGCGACCGAGCCTCCCCGATCCAATCCGGGCAAGACAAACCCGCCCAGGACGAGCACGGTGACCGCTGCAGCGACCGCCGTCACTCGAAGGTCTGGTCGCCACCAGACGCGGCGAGGAAGAGCCGTGACCTTCTGCATGATCGCTGCCGTTAGGTCGGGAACGTCCTCGTCGACGAGCTGTAGCCGCATAGATGCTCGAGCGCGTTGCAACGAGTCTCTGTATGCCGTGCAGCGGGCACAACCAGAGAGGTGCTCGGCCAACTCGAGCTTCGACTTGAGCGAAATCTCGTTGTCCAAGGACGCTGATATGTCCTCGCGTATATCTGCGCAGAGATCACGGGCCATCTTGGATCTCCCTCATGAGATCTTCGTCGCCCAAGCTCAACGCAAGTGCGGCTCTCGCTTTGTGGACGCGACTCTTCACGGTCCCTTCCGGGACCGAAAGGATGCGAGACGTCTCCTTGTAGGACATCCCGAACATGTCGATCAGGACGACGGGCTCGCGCAGCTGCTGAGGAAGAGCGCTCACGGCTTCACGAACCTCGATCCCGACGCTTTGATCGGACCGGGCCGCGACCGGCTGTGCTCCGGCGCGCTCGACCACCCGTTTGGCACGCTGCACGCGGCGCATCTCGTCGACCGCGGAGTTGCGTGCCACCGTCATCAACCATGTCGTGAACTTGCTGTCGCCGCGGTAGCGGTAAAGAAACCTGAAGGCGCGGACGAAAGCGTCCTGCGTAATGTCTTCGGCGACCGCGGGATCGTGTACCAGTGCGAGCACCATGCGCCAGACGGGGGCCTGGTAGGCCCGTACGAGCTCTTCGAAGGCGCGTAGGTCTCCGGCTCTGGCAGCCGCCACCACTTGGGGATCGGGTTCGCCCACGGTGCCTCCCCGCGCCACGCTTAGCGGTTGAGCTCATCGTGCCACCTCACGGTCCAAACGACGTTGCCGAAGGGCCAAAAGTTCTTCGGATCGAGAGAACCAGCTGCGGGGGCGCACCGTCTACCTAGCAGGAGCGAACAAGGAGGCCCGATGAATCCTCAGGGGGCGGCGACGGGTACCGGCCGGAAACGGGGGAGACCGCTTGCCGCCGTGGGATTCGTGTGTCTTCTCGGCGCAACCCTCCTCATGCCGCTCGCGCACGGGGCCGGTTCGCGAGCCTCTCGAGCGGTGGCGCGTCCGGCGGCACAAGTCGCGATCTCGCCGATCACGGCGATCGACCGGATTCATCCGATCGCGATCAAGCGGCTCCCTAAGAGTGCAGCGCCGAATGTCGACATACTTTTCGTCAGTTGCACTCACCTATGGGCTGCATTTCCTGATGGCACGCACGCCCACCGCATACTCGATATGCCCGGCATCTCGTCACCGACATTCGCGCCCTCGGGTCGCACGATCGCGTTCCTCGCATCGAGTGGTGAGGGTCAAGGGATTTACGTTGCGGATGCGACCGGAGGGAATCTCCGCCGCGTCGGCTATCTGCGAAGGGACGGAGAATCGTTGGATAGTCCTGCAACCGCTCTGGAGTGGGCACCAGATGGCCGGCGGCTCGCTTTTGCTTTGTTGGCGCCGAGTGATGACAGAGCCGCAGCGTCGACGATCTGGACATTGAACCTGTCCACGGGTCGATTCGATAAGCAGGGTTCAGGCTTGCCCGTCCCCACATTCATCTATGGCCAACTGACGTATCCGATCTGGGATGACGGTAAGGCCACCCTCTTTAAGGCCCACAAAAGCGCCCGAGTCTTTACCGGCCGGCATCCGCTTGCCGTTGCGGCCGCGCCGGGAAAGCTCGTCACGCCTGGCAAGAACCTGGCGATCGTGCGAGCCGTTCATGGAAAGCGAGTCTTTCGACTGCGCCACGATGCTTACAGGCACATTGCCGGGCAGCTAGTCAAACCTCCGCCCGGCGAACGGATCGCGCATTCGAGCAGACCTGCGCTGTCGCAAGATGGAATGACGCTTTATTCGACGCTCGAAGATGGCGCGGACCAATTGGACTTGGGCATCTACGACATCGCGCGGCGTCAGTGGAGCGTTCGCGACTACGCATGGTCTCCGGCGACGAGCTCGACCCCGATGACGACGTCGGAGCCGATCGATGCGCGCCGCGCTGTCATGACCACTGACGACCTGATGAGGCTCTGGGCTCGCGGGCCGGTGTCCGAGCGTCTTCTAACAGGGGGACACTTCGATCAGTCCCTGTTGCCGTTCAGACCGAACTTCGCAACCGGTGCGCCCTTCGAGAGTGGGGACTCGTGGATCGTTCCGGTGGTGGCCTACGGCCGGCTGCGTTCTGGATTTTCCTACGGGTACCGCACCTTGAACGTACACGTGTTTACCGAGCACCGTCGTTTGATCGCGCAGCCGGAACCAACCGGCCCGATCGTTCCGCTGGACTCTGTAGCCGCCGCGGCTGCTTTGCTGCAGCGATGGGTATCCACACCGGTCGTGGTTCCTTCGCTTCCGGCCGGCACGCGCTTGGATCGCAATCCGATATCGATGTGGACCTATCGAGGCCAGACCACCGGTCAGCTTCGACTACGAGTGCCATCAACCGCGCCGACGCGACGATGGGGGCCGCCAACTGTGACGCTGGCTTACGGAGGGGCGTACTTCGCGGGTTGCGGGGAGGTCCACGGGAAGCCGAAGACTCTCGACGGCGCGCCGGCCCTCATAGGCCATCAGGCAGGTTCCAACAGCATGGTTTGGCCCGCGACGCGCCGTTCGTATCGACACTCCAATGGTGTCGAGTTCGGAGTGTCGGGGAACGTGCCGGCGGCGATGGTCGAACAGCTCGCTGCAGAGATCCAGGCTCGCCTCTGACCACCGTGTGCCATGCTCACGAGATGGCGTATGTGGGCAATCTGACGTGCAACGACTGCGGGCTCACTTTCACTGCGCGGTGGGGCTCGTTCGAGCGAGCCGACGAATATCGCTGCGCCAACGACCATGTGGTGCATGTCGAGCCCTACTCGCAGACGATCCTCGCGATCGACGGGAACCCCGGGAAGGGCAACACGCTGGTCGAGGTTCGAGGACGGTGCCCCGTGTGCACCTCTGAGCTGGCTACGGGCCTGCTGCCCTCGTGCCCTGTGTGCGGGGGCCGGGACCACTCCGTCCTGCTCTCGGGGACCCTTGGATAACTCTTTAGCACTCACGCTCTGAGAGTGCTAAGCCGGGTACGATAAGGGCCATGCCGACCTACCCAGCCATGCCCGAGCGCCCGGGACTGGACGACCGCAAAGCTCGGATCCTGAGGGCGATCGTCTCGCACTACGTGTCCACCGGCGAGCCCGTCGGCTCGAAGACCCTGGTGGACCGCTTCCGCCTGCGTGTATCGCCGGCGACGGTGCGAAACGACATGGCATCTTTGGAGGAGGCCGGCTACATCTACCACCCGCACACTTCGTCCGGACGGGTTCCGACCGACGCGGGCTACCGGTTCTTCGTCGATGGGTTCTCGGAGGACTCGCGGCTCCCGTCGCGCGACGCAAAGGTGGTTGCGCAGTTCTTCGGCGAGCCCCGCTTCGAGCTTCAAGACGCACTGCGACAAACCGCGGCGCTGCTGTCGTCACTGACCAACCATGCGGCCGTTGTTTTCGCTCCCACCCTCGACCGCAGCCTGATCAGGCACGTCGACCTCGTTCGGCTGTCGGGTAGCCGCGCGATGCTGGTCGTCGTCACCGATACCGGACGCGTCGAAAACCACATCCTGAATCTGCCCGACGACCTCGACGAAGTTCAGCTCGAGAGTGCGTCGGAGATGCTCAACCGGTCGCTCGTGGACACGCCGTTGGAGGGTGCCTCCTCCGCCGCGCGGGCGGCGGTCGACCGTTTCCCGCTCGAGCTTCGACCCGCCGTAACGGCCGTTGCACAAGCTTTGAAGCAGCAGAGCAGCGAGCGCGACACGGAACAGGTCTTCCTCGAGGGCACTGCCACGATCGTGGACGAAGGCAAGTTCGCCGATCTATCGACCGTTCGTCAAGTGATCGAGGCACTCGAGCACCGGCGATTGCTTCTGGAAGTTCTGGCCGATGCGCTTGACGGAGCCCAGGTCTCCGTCCGGATCGGATCCGAGAACCCGGTTGCCGATCTGCAGTTCTGCTCGGTCGTGGCCGCCCCTTATGGGCCGGAAGGCACTGCTCTCGGATCGATCGGCGTGGTTGGTCCGACGCGCATGGATTACCGCCGAACGATCGCGGCCGTTTACGAAGTGTCGGCGCAACTCGGGCACATGCTGACAGAGCTCGGCATGGAGTGATGGCAGACCATTACGCAGCACTGGGTGTATCTCGTGATGCCACTCCCGATGAGATCAAACGTGCATATAGGCAACTCGCTCGCGAGCTGCATCCCGACGCGAACCCGGCGAACGAAGAAGCTCACGAGCGGTTCAAAGTCGTAACTCACGCGTACGAGGTTCTTTCCGATCCCGCAAAGCGCCAGAACTACGACATGTTCGGCGACGAGCGCGCCGGTGTCTCTGGGTTCTCGGACTTCGGGGGAATCTCGGATCTGTTTTCAACCTTCTTCGGCGGTATGGGTGGTCAGAGCCGGACGGGCCCAGCCCGAGGTCAAGACATCCTTGCCGAGGTAACGATCACCCTCGAAGAAGCGGCAACGGAGACCGAGCGTGACGTCGAGTTAGCGACACTCGCCGAATGCCCCGAGTGCCAGGGGAGCGGAGCCGCTCCCGGTACCTTCCCCACGCGTTGCTCGGATTGTGACGGCACCGGTGAGATCCGAAGGGTGCGCAGAACGATGCTCGGCAACGTGATGACGGCGACGACATGCCCCACTTGCTCGGGCACAGGCCAAGAGATCGCCGAGCGTTGTATCCATTGTGGCGGAGCGGGTCGCGTCGAGATCACGGAAACGCTGACGGTGACCATCCCGGCAGGGGTCGAAGAGGGTTCGAGGTTGCGCGTGACCGGCCGAGGTGCCGCGGGCATGCGCGGGGGCCATGCCGGAGACCTGTACGTGGCCATTGATGTCGCGCCGCACGGGTTGTTCCGCAGGGCCGGGATGGATCTCGCCTGCGAGGTTTCCGTGCCAATGACGATGGCGGCTCTCGGTGGTGAGCTCGAGATCCCAACCTTGGTCGACGAGAACGAAGTGATCGAGATAAAGCCCGGGACGCAAGCCGGCGAAGTTGTGAGGCTGAAAGGCAAGGGCATGCCGCGCATCGGCGGCCGTGGTCGCGGCGAGCTGGTGGTGCTCTTGAAGGTCGAGACACCGCGCCATCTCGACGAAAGCCAGGAAGAACTGCTCCGTCAGCTCGCCGAGGAA
>JBHELU010000145.1:0-5066 GCA_046262955.1 Actinomycetota bacterium
CTCGTAGGGCGCGTCGACCTGCACGACCCGCTGGAAGACGTCGACGAGGCCACCGTCGGGTAGAGGAAGGATCCTTGCGGCGAACGATGTAAGGCCGCTTTCAGGTTGGTAGACGAGAGAGGGCGGTGTCCACGTCGTGCCCGAGTTGTCGGTGCGGCTGAAATACAGATGACTGACTTTGCCCTCCGGAACGTCATGCTTTTCGAACGTGATGTAGGCGGTTGCGGGATCGCGCGGGTCCGTCGTGAGGAAGTCCATCTCGGCTCGCAGCCCGTCGGTCGCCGATATCGGAGAAGAGTCCGACCATGTCAGACCACCGTCTGTCGAGCGGTTGATCACGACCACGTTGGTGACGAACGAGTCGGTGCCCGCCAGCGATGACAGGTACAGGGCCTTTCCGTCGGCACTGAACGCGAGCGAAGGGTCGCTCGTACCGTTCAGTGGGGTGCCGCATGGAGCTACTTGCACGGTCTTCCATGTCCGGCCCCCATCGAAAGAGGTGCGCACAAGGTTCGAAACGTAGCCATCGACCGTGTACGCGACGACGATATTGTCCGGATCGACCGGGTTCGTTGCCACGACCGGCTCGTGAGGCTCGTTCCGTGGACGAAAAGCCAGGTCTGCCGGATAGCTCCCGCAGTCGGTCGGCGCGTATGGATCTGGCACGGATACGAGTGCCGGGCTGGCAGCCGCGTGCGGGTCTGCGCTTTCACCACCTTGCGACCGGGGAGCGAGCACACCCGCTCTGGCGAGGCCGCCGGTCGCCAGAAGCGGTAATGCAGTCGCGATGGCGATAGACGCCCCGATGATGGTTCTCACTTAATCCCTCCTCCTTGTTGGGCGGATCCTCGAGGCGCGCGATGCGCCTTTGGGATGCGGGCGCTATGTGGTGAGTGCGTGGCCGAAGCGGAACAGATCCCCGGGGTCAGACGTCGCTTTTATGTGACGTAGACGGTCGTAGATGTCGGGGGACCACGGACGCGCGCGATCGGTATCGGTAGTCGGCGCGCCATGGAGATTCACGAATGTGCGCCCATTCGTGTAGGGGGCCATCTCTCCCATCACCGAGACGAGTGCCCCCGGCACTGCGTCGGCGGCAGGGCCGAGGAGAATGCCGAGCAAGAACAAGCAGTACGCGGCATCGCGAGCTCCAACCGCGTCCGAAACGGGCTCCGATAGAGATAGTGCTCCACCGAGGTGGCGCAGCTCGACCATCACGAGTGGGCACTCGCTCGAGGGGCCGGTTGCCGACAGAAGCGCGTCGATCGCTTCTTCTGTGAGATCGTTCATCAGCGCGCTGCATTCGTGAACCGGCAGCGGGTGATCGGGGTCACGGTGGATCAGATCAGCGTCGGTATACGGCATCTCGCGGATGTCGTCGAGCAAGATCGGTGCGGCCTGAAGGATCGGTTCTAGCAGCCTGCTTCCCTCTTCTGGATCCCCTACATGTGCCACGCAGATCTGGACACTGAGCTTCTCGCGAAGGATCTCTGGGACTTCGGGCATCGGGGGGAGGCGCAGGAATTTGAACGACGTCGTGATCGAGTCGGGGAGCGAGGGTGCCCACTGCGCATAGGCGCGTAAGAGTGCTTCTGCATAAGTTCCGTCGAAGTACACGGCACCGCCGTAGATAGTTGCTGCCGGAACGAGGCCGATCGTCATCGAAGTGACGATCCCGACGTTGGCCTTACCCCCTCGCAGCGCCCAGAACAGGTCGGCGTTCTCGTCTAGAGAGACGCGCTTCAAGCTTCCATCGGCAGTCACGAGGTCGAAGGACCGCACGTGGTCGGACGCGAAGCCGAACGTTCGACCGAGAAGGGGGAGTCCGCCACCGAGCGTGTATCCGACCGCGCCGGCATCACTCGACGATCCGCTCAACGGCGCGAGTTCGAAAGGCGCAGCTGCGTCAACAACGGCTCGCCATTTCACACCGGCGCCGACGGTGACGGTCCTCGAGTTTGGGTCGACGCGAAGATCCTGCATGCGTTTGGTTGAAACCAGCACACCCCCCGCATAGGAAACGACCGCGCCGTGACCCGTTGCCTGCACCGCGACCGGTAGATCGCGGGCGGCAGCCCACGTGACCGCATGCTGCACGTCTTGTGCCGACGTCGCCCCGACCACCACCTCAGGACGATGCTGAGCCGTCGTGTTGAACGCCGCCACCTCGTCGTCGTATCCGGAATCGTCATGAGTAAGCACCGGCCCGTCGATCAAAGCTCGCAGTGATTCGATGTCGTCGCTTCTATTCATCGTGTGAACCTCTCTTTCATTGTCGGTTGCGTGTGGTCGCCTTCAGTGCTTCAGCCGAGCTCGAGCGCATGCCTCCCCATGACGGACTCGGGCTCGGCAACCGTGTCGTGGAGGCTGCGGGTGCTTCGAATGAGGCAGGCGGCAGCGACAGCACCGATGGATGTGATGACGGCGCCGGCTAGTAGAACGTCGCCCAACCCGTTGAGAAATGCGTGCCGGACCAAGGGCGCAAGGGCGGGTTCCCTCGCGATCACGTGAAGTCCGGTCGAAGCCACCGCAGGCGCGAGGGCTTTGTGAGGGCCCAACGCGTCGGCGATGCGTGCTTGGAACAGCGCACCCAACGTCGCGATGCCAAACGCCAACCCGGCCATCCGGATCGTGTTGGTCACGCCCGACGCCATCCCACCGCGTTCCCTCTCGACTACGCTCATCGCGACAGACGCGATCGTGGGGTTCGCAAGGCCGATGCCCGTGCCGCATAGGAGCAATCCAGGGATGAGGTGATGCCAGCTCGACGTGACGTCTACGGAGTGCATAAACAGCAGCCCGGCAGCAGCGAGCCCGAGCCCGGCCGACAGGCTCACGCGCGGCTCGACGCGGCTCACTAACGGACGTGCAACGAGCGGCACCGCAAACACGAGCCCCGTCAGGAACAGCAGTCGTAATCCCGCCTGAAGTGGACTGTAACCAAGGATCGCCTGCAGATACAGCGACAGGAAGAAGACATTCGCGAACATTCCCGCGGCGAGCGCCAACATCGCCAGCGACACACCGGTAAAAGCCGGCTTGCGGAATAAGGAGAGCTCGATCATCGGCTCGTTCCTCCGCGCCTCTACGACAACGAACAGCCCGACGAGAGCAGCGGCACCGACAAGCGGGCCGACGATCGATGGCTGCGACCATCCGACTGCGTTTCCGCGCAGCAGGCTGTAAGCAAGGAGGAATAGGGCTCCTGAGAAGCAGAACAGCCCGCCGAGATCGAGCCGCCGAGATCCGCGCGCTTCTGTTCGGTTCATCTTTGCAAGTGCGATGCCGAGCGCGACAAGTCCGACGGGAACGTTGACGAAGAAGATCCACCGCCACGTAAGCGTTTGCGTAAGTAACCCGCCCGCGAGTGGGCCGAGCGCCACGCCGGCCCCCGCCGTCGCACCCCAGGCCGCGAATGCGCCGGCTCGCTCCGGTCCTGTGAACTCCTGACCGATGAGGGCAAGCGAGGTAGCCAACATCGCTGCTCCGCCCAGCCCTTGGGCCGCGCGCGCGATCTCGAGGATGGAGACGCTCCCGGCTAAGCCGCACAGGAGAGATGCGAACGTGAAAGTCGCCAACCCCAGGCGGAAGACGAGGCGCCGGCCGACACGATCGGCCACTGTCCCGGCCGTCAACGTCAGAGCCGCGAGGACGATCGCGTATGCGTCGATGATCCACTGCAGGTCCGTCAGGTTCGCGTGCAGCTGCCGGCCCACGGTCGGCAGTGCAACATTCACGATCGTGACGTCGATGAGGATCATGAACGTTGCCATGCACACTCCGAGCAAGATCCAGTTGCGTCTTTGCATGTCCGTCTCCTTACGTCGCCGGCTGTTGCCGTTGGCATCGTCGCTTTCGGTGGCTTCCGGCACATCGGTCAAGTCCCCCATTCGGCACCCCTATTTGCGGCCAACCGACATGAGTGCGCCGTGCGGAGACGCCTCGAAGGTTGACGGACGCTCCGCGACGACCCACGATGGCGAGCTATGGCAGCGACGCTGGCGGATGGCTCCAATCAGCCCGAGGGCCGAGCTCAGGCGCGTCAGGCGCTCCGCAGGAGCCTCACGCCATCGGATGTAGCGGGGCGGAGGCAGGAGCTAGAGGAGCTCGCCAAGCGTTCCGACGACCCCCATGTGAGTTTCGAGCTCGCGGGGCTCTGTTACTTGTCCTATGACTTCGATATCTCGCGCTCTCATGCCGAGGCCGCTTTCCTCGCCTTCAAGAAGGCGGGCCACAAACGTGCTGCCGCCGTGGCCGCTGCACTCATCGGAAGGATCTTCTTCGAGGGGTTCGATAATGCGCCCGCCGCGAATGGCTGGTTCGCGCGGGCCCGCACGATGTTGGAAGGCGAGGGGCCCTGCCTAGAAAAAGGGTGGGTGCTGCTGGGTCTGGTGGGGTGCTCGGTCGGCGATGCAGCCAAGCTTCTTCGTGACGCTGACGAGGCGCTCGATATCGCTCGGAGATTCGACAACGCCGAATTGGAATGCAAAGCCCTCGGGGATGCCGGTGTCGCGTGCGTAGGGCTTGGCGAGATCGATCGCGGCTTTGACATGATCGATGAAGCGATGACGATGCTCACTTGTGAGGACATCGGTTACTTCGTGGCTGCGCAGGTGCTTTGCGACACGGTGACGGCTTGTGAGCGATCCGGAGACCTCGGCCGTCTCGAGCGGTGGCTTGAAGTTCTCGACGTTGCGGGAGTCGCGGGACCAGATGACTTCAGACCCTTGATGTTTACTCATTGTCATGTTGCGTACGGAAACGTTCTCTGCGGTTCGGGTCGGTGGAGCGAAGCCGAGAGCGCGCTGCGCCTGGGTCTTGCGACAAGCCAAGAGGGTTTCGGTTATCACCGAACCGGAAGTCGTTCTGGCCTCGCAGAACTACGGATAAGGCAAGGACGGTATGACGAGGCGCGGATCGTTTTGGAAGGATGCCCCGACCGCGTCGAGGTAGCTCCCGCGCGAGCCAGGCTCCATCACGCCGAGGGCAGGTACGACGAAGCGATAAGCACGATCGCGTGGTGCGTCCGACAGCTCGGCCAAGACGATCGCGCACGCGCAGTCCCC
>JBHELU010000146.1:0-3366 GCA_046262955.1 Actinomycetota bacterium
ATCTATTACCTGGCCGCCAAGAACGATGCCGAGATCGCGGCGATGGGTGCTCCCAAGTTCATGAAGCTGCTCTATCCGAAGCTCCCGATCTCTAGGGGCGAGGTTGCTAACCGCTACCAGAACCCAGAACAAGCCGAAGAGGCGCTCAAGCGACTGCCCGATCTGATCGCCGGTGTGCTGAAAGAGGATTTCAAGCCCAACCCACAAGCCGATTGCACGTGGTGCAAGTTCAAGCCGCTGTGCCCGCTGTGGTCCGAAGGCAAGGAGCTGCCGGCATGAGCCTCGACGACCCGCGCAGGTCTCCGGCGATCCGGGCAGCGCTCAAGGGCTACGAGCCGACTGACGAGCAGTGGCGCGCGATCAGCCACCCGCTCGAGCCGCTGTATCTGATCGCGGGGGCCGGCTCCGGAAAGACCGCCGTGATGGCCGCTCGCATCGCGTGGGCGCTCGAGCACAACCCGTTCTCTCCGTCGCAGGTCTTGGGCCTGACGTTCACCAACAAGGCGTCCGAGGAGCTGAAAGAGCGAGCCCGCCTTGCGCTTGCAGAGCTGCACGACGAGACCAACGAGGACGTCTCCGTCTTCACCTACAACGCGTTCGCCGCGCAGGTCGTTCGCGACAACGGGTTGCTCGTCAACGTCGAACCCGACGCGGGTCTGCTGACAGAAGCCCAACAGTGGCAGCTGGTGTTGTCTTGCATCGACGATCTCCCACCGTTCGAGTCGCTCGAGGTGCGCTCCGCGTACATCGTTCGTTGGACCTTGCAGCTGGCCGGCTCTGTTGCCGATCACATGTGCTCGGTCTCCGACATCGAAGCCGCGGCAGACCACATCATGAGCCTCCAGAAAGTCGACGAGAAGGTTGCCCAGACAGCCGCCGAGCGCAAAGAGCTGGTTCGTGCGGTTGCCGCTTATGCCGCCGCCAAGCAACGATCGCAGCGCATCGACTTCGGCGACCAGATCACGAAGGCGGTCGAAGTCCTCGAAGGGAACGACGAGGCGCGCGCCGACTATCGACGGCGGTTCCCGTTCGTGCTGCTCGACGAGTATCAGGACACCAACGTCGCACAGCGCCGGATGCTTCAGGCTCTGATCGGCCCCGACGGAGCCGTGACTGCCGTCGGCGATGCCCGTCAAGCCATCTTTGCGTGGCGCGGGGCGACGATGTTCAACCTGATCAATTTCCCGATGGATTTCCCGCGGGCAGACGGTGCGCCTTACGACCCGGTCTCGCTGTCGGAGAATTTCCGTTCGGGTTCGAACATCCTCGAAGTTGCGAACCACGTAGTCAACGAGATCGATGAATCGCGCCGGCCCGGTGATCCGCTACGCGCTTATCCGTCGAACGGAACGGGCCAAGTCGGCCTTGGGCTCTTCTCCGACGAGGCTGCCGAGTGCACCTGGATCGCGGAGCAGTGCGATGCCCTTCACGACACGGTCACCTTGGAGGGCCGCGATCCCGTGCAGTGGAAAGACATGGCGATCCTCGTCCGCCGTAAGGCCGCGATGGACATGCTGCTGCAGGCTCTCGAAGAGAAAGAGATCCCTGTCGAGGTCATCGGCCTCGGTGGCTTGCTCAAGACGCCGGAGGTAACCGAGATCGTCGCGTGGTTGCGAGCGCTCGAAACCAAGCCGGGTGCAAACAGATGGGTAGGCCGGATACTGCTCGGCCCGCGCTGGCGCATCAACTACCGCGACCTGTCGTTGCTTGCGCGGTGGGCTGCGTCCCAGAACCAGCAGCTTCGAATGGATCTAGCCGGCGGTGATGAGGAAGTAGCGCACGACCTCGAACCCGGTGACATCGGTTTTGCTTTGACCGAGGCGCTCAACCATCTGGACGAGATCGACCATCTTTCGGATGAAGCGCGCCGGCGTCTGAAGGCATTTACCAAGCAGCTTGCGGCCATTCGCAAGAAGTCGAATGCACCTTTACTCGAGCTTGTCCAGGAGATCATCCGTCGCGCAGGGATCCTCGGAGCGCTCGATTCGTCGTCGTCCCGAACCGCGGGAGCCGCTCGACAGAACATCTCGAACTTCTTGGATCAGGTTGCATCGTTCGCGCCGGTCGATGGCGAGGCGACGCTTCGGAGCCTTCTCGCTTACCTAGATGCTGCGGAGGAGGCGGAGGAGACTCTCGAGGCGACCCAGCCGGCGGATCAAGACTCGGTCAAGCTGATGACGGTGCACTCGGCCAAGGGGCTCGAGTTCGAGTGTGTCTTCGTGCCGTCGGTGGCCGCGTCCGAAAGCAAGAACGGCAAGGTCTACTCGCTGTTCCCGAACACACGCGCGTCGAATCCATTGACCAGCCGGACGGAACTTCCCTACGAAGTGCGCGAGGACCGCGAACACCTCCCGAAGTTCAAAGGAAAGGTCGGCGATTTTCAGGAAGCGGTGAAGCTCCGTGCCCTCGAAGACGAACGGCGCTTGTTCTACGTCGCGCTCACACGGGCAAAGCAGCGCCTGGCCGTTACCGCATCGTGGTGGTACGGGCGAGATAAGCGTGAGAAGGGACCGAGTCAGTTCTGGGAGGAGCTCGAACCACTCTCGGAAAGTGGCCTTCTGGAGGTCGTCAGGAAGGACGACAAGCCCGAAGAGAACCCCATGTTCGAGGCGATGGAGGACCGGCGCGAGTGGCCGCCGGTAGCGCGTGTCGGTATCGACGATGCATTGTTCGACGACGGTTGGGGAGTGGCCGCCGATTCGGTCGTCGACGGATCGGTCACGGTCGAGTCGTTGCTCGAGCAGTTGTCTCCCGACGAACGGGCGCAGGCCGAAGCATTGATCGCCGAGCACGAACAAGACCTGTCGTTGATCGCGGCAGCCATGACCCCGCCGGCACCGGCCGAGCCCGAGGTTCCCGAGATCGTTTCCGCCACCAGGTGGATCGCCCTGCAGAACGGCGACATCACTGCTTGGGACCTCGTTCGCCCACTGCCCGAACGCCCGACGATCGCGCGTCGGATCGGCACCGAGGTCCACCGCCGCATCGAAGAGCGCAACCGAGGCATCTCTCCCTTCGCGAACGAGCACGATCTCGATGAGCCGGGCGCCGTCTCCGAGCCATCGAAGATCGGGAAGCTCTTGGACCGATGGGAAGAGCTCGGCTACAACGAGCGCACGATCGCGCGGCTCCCCTCCGGCGAACCGATGATCGAGCTGCCCTTTGCGATGAAGAAAGAAGGGCGGATCATCCGGGGCCGCATCGACGCCGTCTACGAAACCGACGATGGGGGCCTCGAGATCGTGGATTGGAAGACGGGGTCTGTCCCCGAGCACAAAGACGACGATCAGATATCCCTCTATGCAGCAGCCCTAGCCGCTGCTGCCCAAGAGAAGCGCCCCGTACGCGTCACGTACGCGCAGATAT
>JBHELU010000147.1:0-2962 GCA_046262955.1 Actinomycetota bacterium
TTTCTCCAACGACGCGATCGCTTCGTTAACCTGGCTCAAGGTAGGAGTGGCGGTGGTCATGCACCCATTCTTATTAGGGGGTGTGACGAGTTTTGGTCACACGACGATGCGAGCCAAGACTTTTTTCAGATTCTTAGCGGCCTTTTCAGAACGAGAACTGCTTGTCGCGGATGCCGAGGGTCAGCACGACCTTGTCGTCCACGATGTGCGCCGACGCATAGTTGAAGCCGTCGACCGCGGTCGGCAGCTCCAACCGAAACGGACCGATCGTGGCCGCGCCCCCGTGCACGGGGCCGAGCTGCAGTGAAGCTCCACTGAAGTTCAACGGTGCCTCGATGGCGACACCGGTCGAAGATGACGACAGCGTCATATGCCCGCCCGAGAAAGCGACCGTCGCAGGGATCCCATGGTCTCGCAGAGCAGCTGTGAGGTCGCCGCCGGTCAACTCCGCGGTACCGGTTCCCGAAGAAGCTCGGAAGGTCCCATGCCCGCCGGTCAACGCCTTGGGGAAGGTGAAATGAACGTTGCGCAGGCTGACTGAGATACGGGAGAACGTGACGCCCCCCTTGCCCACCTCATCCGCAGAAGCCGTGACCTTCGAAAACTTCCCGTCGACCAGGTGGATCAAGAACGGCCACCCGTCGATCGAGACGGTTGGTCTCACGTTCAGATCGAAGCTCGACTGCAGCTCGGCAGCCACTTTGTGCTCGGCGACGAGGCGGGCGGCCGCATCCCCACCGACGAGAAGAACACCGAGAACGATGATTCCGATCAGTAAGGTTTTCATCAGTCGGCGACATCGCGTTCTGCTACGACGTGATCTGGGGTGAATCGCACCAACAGTTCGCCCGGCACTCCGTTACGGGCACCGAACTCCTCGGCGCGATCGGCCCCCATGTAGCGCGCCCCGATCAGCGTGGCGAACTTACGAAGTTCTTCGAGATCATCCGACACCGTCGCGCGTCCGTTCAGCTGAACGTAGGAATACGGAGGATCTTCTTCGTCCACACACATACTGACTCTGCCGTCACGGGCGATAGCGCGGCCTTTGACGGTGGCCTCCCCAGTGTTGAACACGATGTCGTCGCCGTCGACCACGAACCACACTGGGACGACGTGAGGAAACCCGTTCTTCCTGACAATGGCGAGCTTTCCGGTACGCGTGCCCTCTGAAACAAACGCACGCCACTCATCGTCTGTCATCCGGGCCACGTTCTCGCCTCCTACAGGTCGATTGAGTAGCGCACTGCCGGAGCCTGCACTTGAACGGCGCCGAAACAGTCCTTCCGGTTCCCGTCTTCGCGCCACCCGCCCGCTTCGTAGAACTGACGAGCCCGCTTGTTCTCCTCTAACACCCAGAGAACGGCCGAAGCAAAGCCACGCTCTCGCAGATCGTTTAGCGCCACGTCCATCAGTGCGTGCCCGATCCCCTGCCCCCACACGGACGGATCGAGGTAGATCGTCACGAGCTCGGCCGCCGTTGCCGGATCAAGGCCCTCGAACTCGTCGTCGACCATCCCCCGGTAAGCGGCCACCCACGAGTCGATGTGAACGCGCGCGATTCCGGCAGCGTCGGCAACGTCCGCCTTTCGTATCTTCAAAACAGCTCCTCGATCACGTGATCGATGCATCGAGTCAATCGAATGACGTCGTCCGGTTCGACGGCCGGATACATCCCGATCCGCAGCTGATTCCGTCCGAGCTTTCGGTAAGGTTCGGTGTCGACGATTCCGTTTGCGCGCAGCACCTTCGCGATCGCGGCCGCATCCACGCTTTCGTCGAAGTCGATCGTCCCGACCACGGGGCTCCTTTCGTCGGGTGCCACTACGAAAGGATTCGCGACGGAACTCTGCTCGGCCCACGAGTACAAGTTGCGTGCCGATGCAGCGCAGCGCCCGGAAGACCACTCGAGCCCGCCGTTCGAGTTGATCCAGTCGATCTGGTCCACCATCAATGCGAGCGTCGCCAGCGCCGGAGTGTTGTACGTCTGATCGAGTCGCGAGTTGTTCAGCGCGATCTTGAGGTCGAGCGACGGGGGAACGTACCTTCCCGATACTGCGAGCTTCTCGATCCGCTCGACGGCGGCCGGTGAGCACACCGCAAGCCACAATCCCCCGTCGGACGCCAGGCCCTTCTGCGGAGAGAAGTAGTAGACGTCGAAGTTCTGGGGTCGCACCGTCATGCCCGCCGCAGCAGAGGTCCCATCGACGGCCATGAAGCCGTCGGACGCCGGCCGCTCGACCGCCATGCAAACGCCGGTAGACGTTTCGTTGTGAGCCGTCGCGTAGACATCGACTGCACCATCGGGGGCAAATTCGGGATGCGTGCCCGGCTCCGACTCGATGATCATTGGCTCGGTCAGATGCGGAGCCATCGCGACCGCCTGCGCGAATTTCGAAGTGAACTCCCCGAACACCAAGTGTTGAGCGCGGCCCTCGATGAACGAGAATGCGAGCGCGTCCCACAACACGGTTGCACCGCCGATCCCCAAGAGCACTTCGTAGTCCCCCGGCAATGAGAAGAGTTCGCGAATCCCGAGCTTCACTCGCCGCACCATGTTCTTCACCGGCGCCTGGCGATGACTCGTGCCGATGTAGCCCTCGAGATCGGCCAATCGAGCGACGGCTTCCGGCCTGATCTTGGAGGGGCCGGAACCGAAGCGACCGTCTGCAGGAAGGATCTCGCGCGGGATCTTCACATCCTCCGGAGCTCGGCTTTGTGCGTCGCTTATCATCCGAACAAGCTACAAGGGAAAGGGTCCGTCATCTCCCATCCGCGCCTGTCCCAGAAGGTTCTTCAGATAACCGAATCGTCCACGCTTGCCATCGACGCGCGCGCAAAAGCATTGAAAGCGAAGGGCGAGAATGTCATCGGTTTCGGAGCGGGCGAGCCCGACTTCGCTACCCCCGACCACATCGTGGCCGCTGCGCAAGAAGCGGCTCGACACCCCATCTACCACCAC
>JBHELU010000148.1:0-4967 GCA_046262955.1 Actinomycetota bacterium
GGGTTAAGGCCCGGGGAGTGGCCCCATCCGCTGCCCAGCCTCCGTCTAGCAGGTCTTCTGTGTCGTGTGGAGATCGAATATCGACCTTCAAGTGACACAGAACGGCCGGAAGCCGTTTGCAGGCGGATCGCGGCTGGGCAATTCGGCCTGATCAACCGAGCCCAGGCTCTGGCTTGCGGCATGACCGCGGCAGGGGTGAGCCGACGTTCCTCGACCGGGCTATGGACGATAGTTCTGCCCCAGGTCTATCGGATCCCCGGCGCTCCTGAATCGTGGCAAGGCGACCTCATGGCCGCCACGCTATGGCTCAAGGGAAGATGCGCCGTCTCGCATCAAGCGGCCGCAGCGCTGTGGCGATTGGACGGCTTCCCTCAGTGCGACCCGATAGTCAGCACGACTCGCCACGTGTCGAATCGATCGGTCGATGTCCGCCGAGTGCGATCTCTCTCGGACTCAGATGTCACAGAAGTGACGGGGATACCGGCAACGACTCCGGCGCGAACGGTCATCGACCTGGGCAGCGAGATCGATAGCGAGCGCCTAGAAGTGGCGGTCGAGTCGGCTCTCCGAAAGAAGCTCACGACGCTCCCCGACATCAGCAAAGGGCTCGCGCGCCGCGGGGGTCGTGGCGTACGTGGAACCGCCGTTCTCCGAAAGGTGCTCGCAAGGCTTGAGGTAGGCGGACCGCCAACTCGGAGCATTCTCGAGCAGAAGATGCGCCGGCTGCTCACGCATGCGGGACTCCCGCGGATGGTTAGGGAGTACAAGGTCACGCTGGCAGGTCGGACTTTCTTTCTCGACTTTTGTTACCCCGAGGTCAAAGTGGCAGTCGAGGTCGAAGGCTGGGAGTGGCATTCGGGCCGGCGCAAGTGGCAGAACGACTTAGAGCGTCGGAATCTCCTGAGTGGAGCCGGCTGGTTGATCCTTAATTTCACGTGGACCGACGTATGCGAACGCCCCCAGTTGGTCGCTTCGCAGATCGCCCGCGCCGTCTCGTTGCGTGCAGTGACACGCTAGTCCTCCAATCAGGCATCGCATCGTGCTTCTGTGTCACATGAAGATCGAATATCGATCTCCCTGTGACGCAGTACGACGGCCAGCGGCCTGACGGGCTAGGGGGAGGGGGTCGAAGGCTCCGAAGAGGGAGCCAACGCAGGCGTCGCTTGTAAGGCTTCGGTGGACGATGGGGGCGATGGAGAGGGCTCGCCCAGGCCCTTCGGGGGGCGGGTGGATCCAAAAGCGCACTTCATCACGTCGTTGAACTGGTCTTTCGCGAAGACGGCCGAGAACAGCTGCTCGTCTCCCCGGTCCTCGTAACCGGCGGGAAGCTTCTTCTGCGGCCAGTTCTCGGCCAGCGTGTACCCGTTCAGGTATCGAGCGATGTCGTCCTCGGAGATACCGAGCTTCTTCATCTCGTCGTAGTTCAGGAAGACGCCGACGGCGCTGGTGTCGTCCGACAGTGTCTCTCCGCTGGGCACGTCGAAGTGAGTGTCGATGTCCCTCTTGATCTCACCGTTTGCGATCGGCCAACCGCCGGTCCGCTTCGGAGACGGCGTGTGTCCGTGATCGGCGGTGAGCACTACGGCGTAGTCCTTCACCTTGTGTTTCAGGAAATCAAGGATGCGACCCAACGCGACGTCCTGAGCGTGAAGCACTCCTTGCTCCTCTGGTTGATCCATCCCGAACTCGTGACCCACGATGTCGGTCATCTTGAAGTTCGTCATGAAGATGTCGGGAACGTCGTCCGTTCCGTATCCCTCCCGTTTGAGCATCGCGAGCTCGGCATCGGCCTCGTAATTGACCCACGCGGGATTGTCGTGCATCGACAGGATGTCGTGGCCCATCCACTTGCCATCAACCTTCCCGTCGGCACGGTCGAGCTTGGCCCCTTCCTCCTTCAAACCTGGGAAGTGCTCGAGATAGGTGGGCATCGAGTAGTAGGTGGGATTGCCTGTGATCTTTCCGTGACCGATCAACGCGAGCTGGTCTTGATCGCCGCCGGGAATCTCAGAGCCGTGACTGAACATCCCCATATGCCACGACCGCCACGCCATCATTCCCATCAATGGGGCATTGCCGTAGTCCTTGTCGATCTGGTCTGAGAAGGTCGTCACGCGTTCGATCGCAGTTGTGCGACCGGAGAATGCGTTTGCAACTTTCCCGTTGGACGCGCGGTACTTGATGCCAACTACTCCGTGCACGTGCGGATAAACGCCCGTGCCGATGCTCGAGTGCGTTGCCGGCGTGATGGATGGTGACGAGCCGATGGTTGCGTTCAAGTACGACGTTCCTTGTCGCTCCAGTCGAGCGAGGTTGGGCCACGCATCCGGCCAGCGCTGGAGCATGTCGCGGCCCGCGCCGTCCCAGACGATCACCATGACGAGCTTGGGAACGCCCGACGCTCCGGTTAGCGCGCTGCTGAGCACTCTCCCCCCGCGCGGGGCAACGCTTGCATCCAGAAGTTGAGCCACCGTTGGGTAGATGTCGACGACGCTGGCAGGATCTTGTACCTGCCCGTTGGCAGCGATACGCCCGGGCCCGTAGAGGACGAGCGGAACCTGCTGCAGGTACTTCCATGGGCCGGAGTGGTTCGGCACTACGAACGTGCCCGAGTAATCCGGATACTGCGGAACCATCGTTATGTCTTCGGACCGTTTCGGGTCGTGGCCACGCCAGATCCGCAAAAGGATCTGTTTGCTGAGCGCGCAGCCTCGGGTTACCGGGTCGGTTGAAGAGAACGTGCGCTTGTCGGCGGCCAGTTGCTGAGCGGGCGATTCAGGAACGTTCGATCCCGTGCATGCCGCGAGTGGCACGAGCGCGACCAAGACCGCCGCCGCAGCGGCACTGCGGAAGTTCATCTAAAAGGTGCCGGGGATCCGTAGCGGACGGCGCGGCCAGTTGTTCAGGCCGACACGGATCTTGTAGCGAAGTTTGCGTCGATCCGAGTCGGTCATCGTGAGTCCCTTTTTCGTTAGATCCTCTTGATAACCGGCGACGAGCTTGCCGAGCTTGCGCGTGTTGGCTCCCGGTTGCCATCTGACTTTCACGCCACCGAACCACGCATGAAGCCGATCCCCTATCGCGCCGAACGGCGCATGATCTCGACCGACGCGAAGCGCAGCGAGGGCGGTGAGAGCAGGCTTGGGTTGGAACCCGGCGTCGTACGGATACAAGCGAATCCTGATTGACCCGCGGTAGAGCAAGAGGGGAGTGGTCGCAAGTTGGTCGGCTCGCTCGGTGAGGGCATCGATCGCCTCCGGATAGGTCATCCCACCCACCTCGATGGTGTCCACGGATACCCCGTGATGGATCCGGCCTGCGCTGATCCCTACATCGACCACGACCAGATAGACGAACACCAGGGCCAAAGCGCTGACAGCGAGAACCACTTTGGTGCGAAGGGACAGCTCCATGAGCCAAGTATCGCCGTCGCCCGCGCGTTACCTGTGGCGGAAGCGAGCAACGAGGATGCGACCGAGGAACAATGGATTCCCGAGGATGTAGCGGCGCCACATCCTCTTCGGCTCCTGTGCCAGGCGGTAGATCCACTCGATCCCGATGCGGTTCATCCACTCCGGGGCCCGGGAGACCTCGCCGGCAGAGAAGTCGAAGAACGCTCCCACCCCCACGCCGAGCCTGGCGCCGCTGCCGCCGAGATGGTCCTTGAGCCAGAGCTCCTGGCGAGGGTTGCCCATCGCCACCATCACGACCGACGCTCCCGATCTCTGGACGTCTTGGACCACCGCATCGTCATCTGTGAAGTAACCGTCATTGGTGCCGACCACTGTCAGATCTGGGATGCGCACTTTCAGTGCAGCGGCGGCGCGCTCGGCCACCCCCGGTCGGGCCCCCAAGAAGTAGACGGACCATCCGTGGGCGGCGGCCTCTTCGAGGATCACCGGATTGAAGTCGGAGCCGTTGAGGTTGGCGGGGAACCTGTCACCTTGGGCTCGGGCGGCGATAGCGATCCCGGCCCCATCACCCAGCACGAGGTCGGCGTCGAGCAGCGACCGGCGGTACTCGGCGTCGCGTTGAGCCAGATTGATCGAGTGAGCGTTGACGTATACGCACAGAGCCGGGTGCTCGTCCTGGTGCAGCCTGACGACCTCGGCTCGCGCCTGCTCCGGTGTGAGCTTGGCAACCGGGATGCCCAGGATGTCTATGCGTTCCACGAGGGCGAAGTCTGCCAGCATGTAGCTCATGCACGTGAAGTCGTTATGGCGTTACCCGGTCAAGTCGCTGCTGGGCGAGCCGCTCGAGCGAGCAGACATCACGCCACTCGGGATCGAGGGTGACCGTGTCTACGCGCTCAGCGAGGGCGACGCGATCCTCAGCGCTAAGAGGACGGGGTCGTTGTTCGGCGCGAGCGCTCGATACGCCGACGGCGAGCTAGAGATCGAGTGGACGGACGGAAGCACTTCACATCTAGGAGATGCCGATCTAGGCGATCGGTTGACACATCTGAGCGGGCGCGAAGTCGTGCTCGCGCAAAGAGGTGCTCCGGAATCGATCGAGATCGTGTCGGGGCCGGAGGCGAGTACCTCGGAAGGTCCCGATGGCTACTTCCACTCGCGTCCCGACACGTTCTTCGATTCGGCGGTGCTCCACATCGTTACGACTTCGAGCCTCGCGTACTTGAAGCTGCTCTACCCCGAAGGGTCTGTCGACGAGCGCCGGTTCCGTCCGAACATCCTGGTCGACAGCGGATCGGAAGCCGCAGAGTTGGAGCAAGGTTGGGTCGGCGCTGAGATAGCTATCGGAGACGCTGTCGTGCGAATCGTTAAGTCATGCAGCAGATGCGTTATGACGACGCACGCGCAACGGGACCTTCCGCAAGACAAACGCATCCTCAAGACGCTTGCGCGCCGGACCGGTAACGCCATGGGAGTGCTGGCGGAGGTCGTTCGCCCGGCAGCGTTGCAGGTAGGAGATCCGGTCGCCCCGGCTAGGATGCCGGGCTAAACGGA
>JBHELU010000149.1:0-9132 GCA_046262955.1 Actinomycetota bacterium
ACGACACGGTGGTGGTGTTCGACAAGGTCGAAGAGAACACGACGATGTTCGCGACCACCGGGAAGATGACTTACGAGGACTCCTCTAACCTGGCCATGAACCAGGTGTTCATGCGTTCGCTGAACACCTCTTTGGCCACGCTGCTGCCGGTGTCGGCTCTACTGTTCGTCGGAGCCGGCCTGTTCGGTGTTGGAACGCTGAAAGACCTGGCCCTCGCGCTGTTCGTTGGGATCCTCAGCGGTACTTACTCGTCGATCTTCGTAGCCACTCCGGTGCTTTCGCAGTTGAAGGAGCGCGAGCCGCGCTACCGGAACATCCGCGAGAAGGTGCTGCGTGACGCTAAACGCGCAGGGCAGGTCTCGTCCCTTTCCCCTGCCGAAGCGGCTGCGACTCTGGGAACCTCGACCGGCGCAGCAACGCGGCGCAAGTCCGACGGAGCCGCAGTGGCCGCGGCAGACTCCGAAGAAGGTGTCGAAGCCAAGCCCGTCGCGACCGCCTCGTCCCGTCCTGCTACTCGTCCCGCTCAGCGGACCTCCAAAGGCGCTCGAGCCAGAACCGGGTCGAAGAAGGCGAAACGCAGGAAGCGCCGGTAACCGAAACCGCTGCCATGGCAACCGATGCCGGACACGAGTGGCTCAAGGCTTACATCCGCGACATCCCCGACTTCCCAAAGAAGGGCGTCGCTTTCAAGGACATAACGCCCTTGCTTGCAGACAAGAAGGCATTCAGCTACACGATCGATGCGATGGCTCACGAGTTCGATCGCGACGAGATCGACAAGGTTCTAGGTATCGAGGCGCGCGGGTTCATGGTCGCTGCGCCTCTTGCGTACAGGTTCACTGCCGGACTGATCCCGGTACGTAAAAAGGGCAAGCTCCCATGGGACGTCGCGACCGAGACTTACGAGCTCGAGTACGGAAGCGATTCTCTCGAGATGCACAGAGACGCGATAGCGCCGGGGGAGCGCATCCTGATCGTCGACGACGTGCTGGCGACGGGGGGCACGGCCGACGCGACGGCTCGGCTGACGGAGACGTGCGGGGGCAAGGTCGCCGGGATCGCCACGATCATGGAACTGACATTCCTGGGCGGAAGGCAGAGACTCGCCGATTACGAGGTCTTTAGCGTGATTTCGTTCCCCTCTTAGCGCACATATTTCTTCCCATCCCCCTTTCCGCGCTCGCCGCACCTTGTCAGGCTTGTTTCGTGGGACAAAGCCTGCCGCAGGATCGTCGATCCCTTAAGTACATCCGCTTGGCGGTCTATCTGGCCGAGCAGCCGGCAAACGTGACCGAGATCGCGATGACCCTGCCCGAGATCGAGGGAATTGTCGGAGCCCCTCTGCCGTCCAACGCTCGCTTTCCTTCATGGTGGCGAAACGACGAGCACCGTATGCACAGCCGCGCGTGGCTTACGGCCGGTTGGAAGGTGGGCGATATGCGAGGTAACGAAGGGGTCACTTTCGTGCGGGATCGAAGCATCGCGCAATAGCGATTGAGCCAATCCGCGGCCTGCGCGCGGTCATAGAATGACGTATGGCATCACGTCCCGCTAAGAATCCCGATTCGGGCGTAAAGGCAGTTCTCAAGAAGGTCCGTCCGACCCGGCCCCCGAGCGCTCCTGCTCTCGACAAGCTGATCAAAGAGATGCGCGCGCGGCGGCCCAAGGCAGACTTCAAGGTCGTCGAGCGTGCCTTCGAGATCGCAACTGCGGCCCACGAGGGTCAGTTCAGGAAATCCGGGGACCCATTCATCACGCACCCGCTGGGCGTGGCAATGGTTCTTGCGCAGTTGGGCTTGGACGAGACGACTGTGGCGGCCGCACTGCTGCATGACGCAGTGGAGGACACGGACGTAAGCCTGGCCGAGATCGAATCGGCCTTCGGCTACGAGGTCGCGATGCTGATCGACGGGGTCACGAAACTGGAACGCATCGGGTTCAGGTCCGCCGAGCAAACCCGCGCCGAGAACCTGCGCAAGATGATCATCGCGACCGCCCGAGACGTACGCGTGCTTCTGATCAAGATCGCGGACCGTTTGCATAACATGAGGACCCTCGCGCCTCTGTCGAAGGAGCGTCGCGAGCTGATCGCACGCGAAACGCTCGAGATCTACGCTCCGCTCGCACACCGCCTCGGCATGTACGCGATCAAATGGGAGCTCGAGGACCTTGCCTTTGAAACGCTTCATCCGAAGCGATACGAAGAGATCGAAGCTCTGGTGCAGGGACGACAACCAGAGCGCGAAGGCGTCCTGGACGAAGTGTGCGACGAGATCACGTCAAAGCTTCGTGACGTGAAGATCAAGGCCGAGGTCTCCGGACGGCCGAAGCACCTTTACTCCGTCTACGAGAAGATCGTCCTGAGGGGCAAGCAGTTCGATGAGATATTCGATCTGGTCGGCATCCGAGTCGTTGTGGAGTCGGTGAGAGATTGTTACGCAGCACTCGGTGCCCTCCACACCCTCTTCACGCCGGTCCCGGGCCGGTTCAAGGACTACATCGCGATGCCCAAGTTCAACATGTACCGGTCGCTACATACGACGGTCATGGGCAGCGCCGGACGACCCATGGAGATCCAGATCCGGACGAGAGAGATGCACAAGGCGGCGGAGTACGGGATCGCCGCGCACTGGCTCTACAAGGAACAGCGGCAAGGCAAGGTTTCCGAAGACGAGATCGCATGGCTTCAGCGCTTCATGGACTGGCAGAAGGAATCTTCAGACCCCAAGGAGTTCATGGAGTCGCTGAAGATCGACCTCTACTCGGACGAGGTCTTCGTATTCACGCCCAAAGGAGACGTGCTCGAGCTGCCGCGCAACGCGACGCCCATCGACTTCGCGTATCAGATCCACACCGAGGTAGGCCACCGAACGGTGGGAGCGCGGGTGAACGGACGTCTCGTTCCGCTCAGCCACGAGCTGGCATCCGGGGATTCTGTCGAGATCATCACAACCAAAGGGATGGCGTCGCCGTCGCGAGATTGGCTGCAGGTCGTCCAGACCCCGCGGGCGAGGAACAAGATCAGACAGTGGTTCGCGCGGGAACGACGTGAGGACGCTCTTGCTCAGGGCCGCGACGCACTGATCCAAGCGTTACGCAAGCAAGGGCTCCCCGTCGACAAGCTGTCGAAGGGTGATCTCCTGCAAAGAACCGCCGACGAGCTCAAATTCCCCGACGTTGACGCGATGCACGTAGCGATCGGCGAGGGACATCTGTCCCCGCAATCGGTGACGACGCGCATCATCAGGCTCTTCACCCCCGAACCGGACGAGCCCGAGGCGGAGACCGAGATCCAACCACGCAGGAAATCGTCACGGCGCGGGCGGGGTGTCGTGGTCGAAGGTTTCGACGACCTCCTTGTGCGGCTCGCCCGTTGCTGCACGCCGGTCCCCGGCGATGCGGTGATCGGGTTTTTGACGCGCGGTCGCGGAGTATCGGTACACCGCGAGGACTGCCCGAACGCTCAGGCCCTCCGTGCGATCGACGAGAATCGGATGGTCGAGGTGTGGTGGGACGATCGTCAACGAGGGACCTTCGAGGTGGGCATCCAGATCGAGGCTCTCGACCGCACGAAGTTGCTGCGTGACGTGACGATGGCCATCTCCGACCAGGGCATCCAGATCGTGTCTTCGACCACCCGCGTGGGCCGGGATGGGATCTCGACCCTGACCTTTACCTTCGAGCTTGCCGATCCCAACCATCTCGAGCACGTTCTGCAAAGCGTCAGGCGGGTCGATTCGGTCTTCGATGTCTACCGTGTCGTTCCTGCCGCTGCACGCTCTTCCAACCCTTAGTGCAACGCGCCATCCGATGGGCGGCGACGGTGGCCGCGTGCCTCATCCTCGCCTCATGCACATCGAGTAAGCCGCCCACGATCGCGTCCCTGCAGGTCACGGCCGACTCGTTCATCTCGGCGTGGAATCAGAGGGATGCGAAGGCGATGGTTAAGTCGTTCGACCCGGACACCACTCGCGGGCGGACGCCCGCTCGCCTGTCCCGGTTCTTCCATCAAACGTTGTTGACCGGCGCGATCAAGAGCTTCGAAGTGACTCGGTCGGGAGACGTGGCCCAACCTAGCTTTGCGCCCGGAGCGACTCCGTCCAGTGGCATCGAAGCTGCGGTTCCGATCACCATCACTTATCACTCGACGGCTATGACCCGACCGGCGCGGCTCAGTGGGACGGTGCCTTTCGTCTACCACGCGGAAAGCGACCGCTGGTCGATTATCTGGAAACGATCTTTGATGTGGCCCGGCGTGCCGCGGGCTGCCGGATTCGATATCTCCTACAAATGGCTCCGACGAGGGGCCATCCTCGACCGGCACGGCTCGGTACTTGCCCACAGAAGCGGTGCGGACCGCTCGTACCCGCAAGGTGCTCTGGCGGGAGATGCGATCGGGTACGTCGGATCTCTGCCCATAGCGGACGCGGGCCCCGGAAGGCCGGTGGTTTGCCACCTAACCTGTGTCCGAGGAGATCCCGGAGATTATGTGGGCAATGCCGGTTTGGAAGCCGGCCTCGACGACACGCTTGCTGGGGCTCCGACGACGAAACTCGCCATCGTCGACAAGAAGGGCAAGTCGCTTCAAGTCATCGGCCACAAGAAGGGACATCCCGGACGCTCCGTCAAGACCACTCTGGACATCGGCGTTCAGCGAGCGACCGAGGCGGGGTTGGGCTCCACTGTTGGGGCTGCCGTGGTACTGGATCCGAAGAACGGCGACATCCTGGCACTCGCGACATCGGATCCGTTAGACCCCAACTCGTATGTGGGGGCTGCGGGTGTAACCCCATTCGACAGATCGCGCGTGGGTCTCTATCCGCCGGGGTCGTCGATGAAAGTAGTCACTGCCTCGGCTGCCCTCGACACGAAGACCGTGACACCCACAGATCGCTTCCCAGGCCCCTACGACTACAGAGGCGTCCACAACTTCCATCACGAGCACTTCGCAGATATCTCGTTCGCGGATGCACTGAAGTTCAGTGTGAACACCGTCTTCGCGCAGGTGGCCGAGAAGGTGGGGGCCGCGAAGCTGTACCACTACGGCAAGCTGTTCGGCTTCAACGTCAAGTCGGATCTGCCGTTGAGCGTCGAAACCTCTTCGTTCCCGCGCCCTCAAGATGATGCCGACCTGATGTTCTCGGCCATCGGGCAGGCACAGGTGGTTGCAACGCCTCTGCAGATGGCGACGGTTGCGGCGACCGTGGCGAACGGGGGACGCCGGATGGATCCGCGGATAACCATGTCGACCAAGCCCAAAGGTCACCGCGTCATGAAGGCGTCGACCGCTAAGACGATGACCACCTTGATGGAGGGCGTGGTACAGGGAGGCACCGGAACGGCCGCGAACATCGCCGGTGCAGACGTGGCGGGCAAAACCGGAACGGCAGAGGTAGATGTTGGCGGCCAACGCAAGAATCACGCGTGGTTCATTTGCTTCGCCCCAGGAGGTGCTCCGAAGATCGCAGTTGCAGTCGTTGCCGAGTACGGGGGAGTCGGTGGGGAGGTAGCGGCTCCGATCGCGCGCCGGATCCTCGAAGGCGCTCTTCCGATAGCACCGTGAGAGCCGTCGTCCAGCGAGTTGCCGAAGCTTCGGTTACGGTAGGCGAGCGCGAGATCGCGCGTATCGGCCCGGGGATCCTGGTCTTGGCCGGCGTCGCGACAGATGATTCCGAAGACGACGCTCGCTGGATGGCAGAGAAGATCGTCACGTTGCGCATCTTCCAGGACGACGACGGGAAGATGAATCGATCCGTCGGGGACACCGGAGGCGCGGTTCTAGTTGTCTCCCAGTTCACCCTTCACGGGGATGCTCGCAAGGGACGGCGGCCATCGTTCGTGCATGCAGCGTCCGGCGAGTTTGCCGAGCGGCTCTACTTGCTCGTCGCGGATTCGATCGCGAAACGAGGAATCACGACCGCGACCGGATCGTTCGGGGCAACGATGGATGTCGCGCTCGTCAACGACGGTCCCGTGACGATCCTGCTCGATTCGAAGAAGCTTTTTTAGTCCTTTAGCACCCGGCGAGCGGAGTCGGCGATCACCTCGGGGGTCAACCCGTACTGACCCAAGAGCTGTTGTGGCGTTCCAGACGTCGCGTATGTGTCGCCGATGTTGACAAAGGCCATCCGCGTCGGCCTGCGCTCGGCGACCACCATCGACACGGTGGCGCCCAGGCCCCCATACGCCAGATGTTCCTCGGCCACGACCAGGCCTTTGGTCTCGTTCGCGGCGCGCTCGATCGACTGAACGTCTACCGGCTTCACGGAGTGCATGTCGAGCACTCGTGTTTCCACACCTTCGCCCTTCAGGGTTTCGGCGGCATCGAGAGCCATCGCCACCATGATCCCGTTTGCCACGATGGTCACGTCGTCACCGTCGCGCAAGGTTGTGGCTTTCCCTAGGTGGAACTTCGACATGTCGTCGTAAACGATCGGCACGTCGGGGCGTCCGCACCGAAGGAAGGTGGGCCCTTCGCGTTCGACCATTGCCTTGGTCGCTGCCGCGGCAGTGGGCCCGTCGGCAGGGACGATGACCGTGAAGCCGGGCAGCGAGCACGCAAGAGCTATGTCCTCGATCGCCATCTGTGACGGACCGTCTTCGCCGATCGAGATGCCTGCGTGGGTCCCGACGAGCTTGACGTTCAGGTTCGGGAATGCGACCGACATCCGGATCTGATCGAACGCATTCGACATCAAGAAGGTAGAGAACGAAGCCGCTACCGGGATCTTCCCGCTTGCAGCCAGTCCGGCCGCGATCCCGATCATGTTCGATTCCGCGATCCCCGCGTTGAAGAATCGCTCGGCGTAACGCTCTTTGAACTTGTTCGTGTAAGTGGAATTGTTGACGTCGCCGTCTACAACGACGATGCGCTCATCCGAACCGATCTCGGCAAGCGCTTCGCCGAACGCCTCTCGCGTCGACGGTCCATCGGGAAGCTTTAAGTGAGGTGCTAGGTCCAGTGTCATTACTCTGCTCCGATCTCGGCGAGAGCCTTTGCCTCTTCGTCTTTCGGGATCGGCTTGCCGTGCCATTTCCACGGGGCCTCTTCGAGCAGTGACACGCCTTTGCCCTTTACGGTCCGCGCCACGATCGCCTGGGGTGCTCCCGAAACGTTGCGTGCCCAATCGAAGGTCTCGCCCACCTGGTCGAGCGAGTGCCCGTCGATCTCGCGGACCTGCCATTTGAACGCCTGAAGCTTGGCGGGCATCGGGTCGAGCGGCTGCACTTCGTCGACCGCCGCCGTCTGCTGGTAGCCGTTGTGATCGTGGATCAAGGTCAAGTTGTCGAGGTTGTGGTTGCCGGCGAACATCACGGCTTCCCAGAACTGGCCCTCTTCGCTTTCGCCGTCACCAACCATGACGTAAACGCGAGAGTCACGGCCGTCGAGACGAGCCGCAAGAGCGTGGCCGATCCCGATCGACAAGCCTTGCCCCAACGAACCTGTCGACGCTTCTACTCCTGGGAGACGGCACATGTTGGGATGACCCTCCAGAGGCGAGCCAAATTTGCGAAGAGTCGTGAGCTCATCGACCGGGAAAAAACCGGCTTCGGCCAGGATCGAATACAAGCCCGGCGCGGCATGTCCCTTGCTCAAGATGAATCGGTCGCGATCGGGATCGTGCGGGTTCTTCGCGTCATACCTCAGCACGCCGCCGAAGTAGAGGGTGACCAGCAATTCGACCATCGACAACGAGCTCGAGGGATAGCCGGAGCCCGCGGTGGTCGTCGAAATCACGATGTCTCGTCTGATCTGCCGTGCCGTGCGCTCGAGGCCGGCTCGATCGAGGTCTTTCGTCATCGCACCTCCCGGAACGCGTCTGGGGTCGCGCGTATCCAACCACAGGCTCGATGCGCGACCATCTCCGTTCTTACCCACCTTCGACCGGGAGCATCGCGTGTGCCACTCAGATGACAGCCGTCCGCCGGCTCCGCCTCGCATAGGTGATGTTTCGAAAACCGCGGCACTGCAGCTAACGGCGGCCGATGGGAACGTTTTCGCGGCTTACCGAGCAAGCCCCGGTGGCACGCCGAGTGCCGGGATGATCATCCTGCCCGACGTCAGAGGGCTGCATCCCTTCTACAAGGCACTGGCCGAGCGCTTCGCGGAGGCCGGCTACGAGGCGATCGCGTGCGACTATTTCGGACGGACAGCCGGAGTCGGCGAGCGGGACGAATCTTTCGAATGGAAGGAGCACGTCGCGCAGGTGGCTCCAAAGCATGTTCGCGCAGACGCCGGTGCGTGCTTCGATGCGATCGGATCGAACGTGAGCGATGTGTTCACGGTCGGGTTCTGCTTTGGAGGTGGTAACTCGTGGCGCCTTGCCTCGACCGACCTTCCTGTCGGTGGATCGATCGGGTTCTACGGCCGCCCTGCGCTGGTCAATGACGTTATCGGTGACCTGTCGGCGCCACTGCTGATGCTCGTTGCGGGTAACGATGCAGCCACTCCACTAGAGGAGTTCGAGGTACTCGACAAGGAGCTGGCCGCGGCCGGCAAGGAGCACGAGATGCACGTCTACGAGGGTGCTCCACACTCGTTCTTCGACAGAGCCTTCGGGGAATGGCGCGACGCCTGCGCCGACGCGTGGGACCGGATCCTCGCGTTCACAGACCTGCATATGTCCGGCTCCTGACCGCCGGCGAACGCCCTCTTAGGATGGCTCAATCGTGATCGAAGGACCTTCGTTTAGCGCGCCTAGGGGCACCTACGACCTGCTGGCCCCGGATTCGTGGCGGTGGGAGCACCTTCGCGCCCTGGCTCTGGACAAGATCTTCGCCGAGGCCGGCTACCGCCCGGTAGAAACCCCGGTTTTCGAACACACCGAGGTGTTCGCTCGCGGGGTCGGCGAATCGTCCGAGGTCGTCACGAAACAGATGTACACGTTCGACGACCGTGGGGGACGGTCGCTCACCCTGAGACCTGAGGGCACGGCCCCCGTGATGCGCTCCGTTTTGGAGCACAACCTGGATAAGGGGCCGCTTCCCGTGAAGCTCTCTTATGCCGAGCCGATGTTCCGCCAAGAGCGCCCACAGAAGGGTCGCTACCGGCAGTTCTGGCAACTCGGCATCGAAGCGATCGGAAGTGAGGCACCGGTCGTCGATGCAGAGGTGATCGAGATCGGCATGCGC
>JBHELU010000150.1:0-3374 GCA_046262955.1 Actinomycetota bacterium
GTCATCCTGTCCTACGACGAGTCAAAGGGTTACGAGCACCCGGACCACATCCGCGTGCACGAGTGGGGCCGCCAGGCTTTCGAGGCTGCAGGCGATCCGGACAAGTTCCCCGACAAAGGCGAGCCGTGGACGCCTTCGAAGCTCTACTACTTCGCGACGTTCACGAAACAGCGAATGCAGATGCTCCACGACGCGGTCGTTGCGCGTGGAGGCGAGAGCCCGTTTGCAGGCTGGCTCGAGAACTGGGACTCGATCGGCTTCGAAGATCCCGAGATCACGGCGCAGATCGACGTGGCCGACTACATCGATCTGCGCACGAAGGCATTACTGGCCCACGCGACGCAGATCGATCCGGACAGTTTCTGGTTCGCGATCCCCGATGACGTCCAGAAAGAGATCTATCCGTGGGAGGACTACTCGCTGATCGACTCGCGTGTGGAGACGTCGACCCCCGAAACGGATCTGTTCGCCGGGCTGTAGCTAATCGAGGACGATTGCCTCCTGCTGCTGCACCAACCGGGGGTTCGCCTCACGCTTCGACTCCGCCTCGGCCAGCACCTGAAGGATCTCGTCACCCAGCAGCTCCTCACGCTCGTAAAGCGCGTTGCGAAGCGCCTCGATCAGGTCGCGGTTGTTGTCGAGCAGATAAGCCACTTGGTCCTTGTGAAGCTGGAGCAGCTCGTCGACCTCTTTGCGTGACTCGTCGTTCGACAGGACCTTGGCGACGAGGTTTGCGGACGAGTTGCGATCGCTCGAGAACGCCTCGTAGGAGATCAGCGACTTGCCCATACCAAAGGACCCAACCATTGAAGCCGCGAGCTGAGTTGCAGTGGTGAGATCCGACGACGGCCCCGTGCCCGACTCGCCGAAGAAGAGCTGCTCTGCAGCCAAACCCCCTAGGGCGACCTTCATCCGGCCTTCGAGCTCTGACTTCGTCTTGGTGAACCGCTCTTCGGTGTCGGAGTGTGCAAGGAGCCCGAGCGCGTTCCGGCGCTTGATGATCGAGAGCACTTCGAGTTTGCGCTCTTTCGCACACAGGTACGCCGCAACGGCGTGTCCGGCCTCGTGAGTTGCGATGATCTCGCGCTCGCGCTCGGTGTACGCGACCGGCTGACCCAGACCGATCTCTTCCGACAACCGGGCACGCTGGATGTCACGCCACGTTAGGTCCTTGCGACCATCCCTGATCGCCCACACCAGTGCTTCGTCGAGGATGTGCTCGAGCATTGCCGGTGAATATCCGAGCGTCATCGAAGCGAGTTCCTCACGAAGGTTCTCGCGATCCATCTCGGGATCGTGCCGGCGCTTGCCCAGGAAGTAGTCGATCAGATCGCGACGTCCGCTGCGCGAAGGGAGGTCGAAGTGCAGGATCCGGTCGAATCTTCCCGGCCGCAAGAGAGCGGGGTCTAGTGCACCGGCCATGTTGGTTGCGCCGATGATCAAAACGTTCGAGTACGGAGCTTCCTTCTTCTTGATGTGCTTGTCGCGGGGAAGGAACAAGTTTGCGAAGTCGATCACCTTGTTGCCCATACGCTGACCGAATGCCGGCGAGTCGAACGATTGCAGCTGGATGAGTAGCTCGTTCACCATGCCCCCAGCATCCTGGCTGACCATCTTGTGGATGACCGATCCGGATTCGCCGTTGGCTTCCATGTTCGACGTCGACACCCCTCCGCGCGAGCCGCCGACCGCGTCGATCTCCTCGATGAATCCGATCGCGCCGCCCTCTTTGCGGGCCGCTTTCTTAAGAGCCTTGAAATAGGAGCGAATCTTGAAAGCGGTCATCCCGAACCACATCGACTGGAACGCGGGAGCAGATACGAAGAAGAATGGAACGCCGGCCTCAGCGGACATGGCTTTCGCCAGGTGCGTCTTACCGGTGCCCGGATTCCCCTCGAACAGGATCCCTCGCCGCGGGTTGCCGCCGAGCTCGTCCTTGAACGACTTGTAAGCAAGGAAGATCTGAAGACTGCGGGTGACCTCTTCCAGCACGACGTCGATGCCGCGCACGTCGTTGAAGTGCAGGTCGATCTCGTCGGGGCTGTACTTCGTGTGAGGTGAGCGGCCATTCATGAAGGGCATGGCGACCATGAGGCCCATCGCCATGATGATCGCCAACGGCAGGATCCAGAGCATGGCATCGGGGCCGAAGTGGGGAAGGCCGAAGCGCAGGGGGTTGCCCTGGATCTCTCTCTTGAGAACGTAGCTGAGAACCAGGAACCCGAAGGCCATGAGCACGTACACGCGCTTCTTGCGACTCTTCTCCTGGATGCGACCGACGTCGGCCCAGTGGTCGGCGACCATCGTCTTGAACGAGTCGGGGGCGAAATTCAGGGTGGCTGCGTTGCTCGACTTGTTCTTCTCCACTGTTCCCCCTAGTAGCTCGTGCCGCCTAGGCGGCAAATCAGGAAGATTCTGGAAGAACCTTACAGCTACTAGAGCTGAGGGGTAAAGCCTTTTTTCTCTACGTTCTTCACGCAGCAGTAGGCGGTGGGGCCCAGGAACAGCGGGGCCGCCACGGCCCGGGCTAAACCGGTGGCCAAACCCACGAACAGAAATGCATAGGTGGGCGAGACGGGTTCGGTCAGCAGGATCCCGATCCGGTCACACAAGAAGCCAACGGCCACGGCGATAACCGCGCTTGCCAGCGCCACCCCGCTTCCCCCGAGTTTGAGCTTGTAGTCGCGCGCCCATGCGGCCTGCCACGCCGCGCCGGCGTTCGTCACATCCCCGGCCGTTTCGTCTTCGAGGACCCGCCGCGCGGCTTTGACGCCCAACGGCAAGAGCGCAAGCTCCAGTGCAGCAACGACTCCCGACGCGATCCGACTGATGTCCAGGTCGTGCTTGGAGACGCCCTTTACCTCGCGTAGCGGAGGGAAGCTCTCGATCTGCGCGTGGAGCTCTCGCAGCCCGATCTCGTTGTGAAAGACAAAGCTGTAAGCGATGTGCAGTGGCACGGTGATTGCCGCACACAGAAAGAACAAAGTGGCGAAGTTACGGAAAGTCGCAGCCAGTCCGCGATCCAGCATCCCGACAGTGTAGAAGCGAGGCTCGGCCGGCCCTGCGGACCGAAGGCGCCAGCGATAAGGAATCGATTCCGACGTCGTGAAGACGGAGCGCGCCGTGGGCCGCATGTTTAGGGGCCGCATGTTTAGGCGCGCCTTTAATGTGACCGCATGCGCGTCCTGCTGTGGCATGGCTATCTGCTGTCCGGATCCGGTTCGAACGTCTACACGGCGAACATCGCACGCGCATGGCGCGCTGCCGGCCACGACGTCCTAATCATGTGCCAGGAGCTACACGCCGACAAGCTGTCCTTCGTCAATGGGGTGGGGTCTTTCGACCAGAGCAATACCGAGTTGGTTCTGCCCACC
>JBHELU010000151.1:0-10835 GCA_046262955.1 Actinomycetota bacterium
CGAGGGACCCTTTCGCATTAAGCGATCCCAAAGAGCCCCGAGCGTAGCGAGGCGCGTGGATCGCTTACGAAGAGCGGAGCGAGGTCCCGAGGGGGATCGTCTTGTCCCGGAGTGGCGTAAGGCACGGTCCCCTCGGGGATCGTCTTGGTCCGGAGCGGCGTCGCGCGGCTCTGAGGACCGAAGGCGCTAACGCAGCGCGCCGTGGGCCTCGTGTTCTACGGCACCAGGTCGGCGTGCATCACCGTCGAGCCGGTGAGCGCGGGGTCTCCGTCCTCTCGTTCCAGTCGGATCTCGACGTGGGGGTACTCGGCCGGGTCGATGCCCACGAACAGCGGGAACACCGTCTGTCTGTTGGTGAGGACGCGGAAAGAGCCCGCCATCATCTGCCGTCCGTTGCTCCCGGACATCCACACCTCGTAGTGGAATCCCGGGGGTGTCAGCGGAAGCCCGTGTGCATGAATCACCAGCCGGTAGTTGTCGTGAGGCATGTGCCACAGATCCCCGTCGGCGGCACCACTGTCCTCGGCCCCCGTGAAGTGGAGCGAGGTGAGTTTCACTCCGAGGGGCCCGGCGGCGTCGTGGATCGTTCGGATCCTGCCGGCGAGCTCGTTCTCCTGGCTGTGCCAGTAGACGCCGATCGCGGCCAGCGCAACGGCCGCGACGCCGAACGCTGGTGCGACCACGGCGGCAACGCGTTGCCATCCGGTTGCCGTTCTGATCTCGGATGCGATCCCGCTGCGAACGAGGCTCCTGGCTTCGAGGTCGACCGGCGGCTCGTGCTCGAGCGGTGCATCGGCGACGAAGCGACCGAGTGGCTCGAGCTCCGGCAACGCGAACACCTTGTCCGCAAGATCGGGTGGGGGATCGTGCTCCAAAGGCGCGGCGGCGATCATCCGGCGGACGTAAGAAACGCTCTCGAGCTCGGCTGCACACTCGGGACATGAAGCGACATGAGTTGCCACTTGCTTCGCGCGGCTCGGGTCCAGGGAGCCGGTTGCAAATGGCGCGAGGTCCTCTCGGATCCGCTCGCAGTCGCTCACGTGCTGATCCCCTCGACGATGCCCATCTCCTCGAACGATGCGCGCAGGGTCTTCAGCGCTTTGTAAAGGCGCGTCTTCACGGTCCCGAGCGGAATACCTAGAGTCGACGCGATCTCGGACTGCGTGTAGCTATGTACGTAAGCCAGCTCGAGGATGCGCTGCTGCTCGATCGGCAACCTGCGCATCGCGCGAGTGACTTGCCATCCTTGCCACGCCGCGTCCTGGTCCCACGGCTCGGTCTCTTCGACGATCTCCGACACCGGGACCGGCTGGCGTAAGCGGGCGCGCGCGAGGTCGGAGGCCACGTTTCGGGCCATCCCGAAGATCCACGATCCGGCCGCGCCGCGGCTTGGATCGAAGGTCCCGGCTCGACGCCAGATCCGTACGGTCACTTCCTGAACCAACTCCTCTGCAAGCTGGGCCTCGTGGAGCCATCTGATGCCTAAGGTGTAAAGCGGTCGCTCGAAGGCGCGGTACAGCTCGCGCAGTGCCGCGGCATCCCCCCGAGCAGCTGCCAGCAGCAGGTTGTCCTCGGCGTCACGCGGTGCACGCTTTGCCCCCGTATCCATTACCGCTCCACCTCCAGCAGCAGTTTCCTTCGATCTATTTGACCGCGTATCCAGGCTTATGCGGAGCCCCGGGGGAGGGAGTTACGGGGGGCCGAGTTGTACGCTTCGGACAATGGTCTCGGACGTCGACGCCCCGGCTCTCAACCGGCTTTTGGATCTTCAGGATGAGGACACCGAGATCAAGCGATTGCACGAGCGTCGCTCGTCACTTCCAGAGGCTCAGCGCCTGGCCGAGGCATCCGAGTTACTCGAGGAGCTGACCTCCGACGTGACGGTTGCGGGTCAACAGGTCGAGGACGCCACCCGTCGCCAGACCCACCTCGAAGGCGAGATGTCCGTCGCCGACGACAAGATCGGACGCGAGGAGCAGCGCCTCTTTTCGGGTGCAGTCGCCAATCCAAAAGAGTTGAGCGCTCTGCAAGCGGAGGTAGCCATGCTCAAACGCAAGAGGGCAGAGCTCGAAGATGCCCTTCTCGAGGTGATGGTCGATAGAGATCAAGCCGAGGAGACCGCGCAGAAGCTCTCGGGCGAGAAGAACGAAACCGACGCGACGGTCACCACTTTGAAGGAAACCGTCGGCAAGCTGGTCGAGGACATCGATTCGCAGATCGCGACCCACGAAGCGGCGAGGATCGAGATAACGGCTGCCATTCCGGCGGACCTGCTCGAGCTCTACGAGAAGATCCGTGCCACTAAGGGCGGCGTAGGCGTGGCCCGTTTGGAGCAGAGCACCTGCCTGGGTTGTCACACCAAGCTCCCGGCGCGCGAAGTCGAAAGGCTGCGCGCGGAAGGCGGCATTCAGCGTTGTGACAACTGCCGCCGCATCCTCGTAGTCGCCTGACCGGTTCTCAAAAGCATGAAAGCGGTTCTCTTCACCGACGGGGGAGCGCGCGGCAATCCAGGCCCTGCAGGGATCGGTGTCGTCCTGAGCGATCTAAAGGGCAAAGTGCTGGGCGAGATCGGTGAGCCCATCGGCACGGCTACCAACAACGTTGCCGAGTACAAGGCGTTGATCGCAGGTCTGGAGCTTGCTATCGAGTCCGGCGTGACCGAGATCGACGTCAAGGTCGACTCGAAGCTCATCTCGCAACAGGTGCAAGGCAATTGGAAGATCAAAAACGAACGGCTACGAGGCCTCGCCGCGCGCGCTCAGGGCCTGACTTCGAAGTTCGCCGTCTTCTCGATCGCTCACGTTCCGAGGGCCCAGAACGCGCGCGCCGATGAACTGGCAAACATCGGGATGGATTCGGCAACCGACCTCGACGAAGGCTTCGAACAAGGCTCGTTCGATCAGTGATCCTCTGGCACATGGGGATCGCCGCGGCGATCGTCTACGTAACGTTGGGCCGGCGGAGGATCGATTACCGCTTCATCCTCATCGGGGCGGTGTTGCCCGACATCATCGACACGCCTCTGTACGCGTTCGTTTGCCACGATCCCGCAGGACGCTCGATCTCTCACACGCTTTTGACTCCGATCGTGGTGACCGTCGCGATCCTCTTGGTGTTCCGCGGCGAGCGCCGCATCCGCGTCTTCGGGCTCGGTGTCGGGTGGCTGCTGCATCTGGTGGGCGACGGGATGTGGCAAGCCCCGAAGACGTTCTTGTGGCCTGCATTCGGCTCCCACTTCGCAAAGACGCCGGCAGAGCCCTACTCGTGGGATCTCCTCACTCACCCCCTGTCTCATCTAGGTACGTGGGAAGGCGAGCTCCTCGGGCTCGCGATCTTGCTGTGGTTCGCGGTTGCCTTCGACTTATTCGATCCCGATCGCTTCAAGAGATTCTTGAAAGACGGCTATCTGCGGCCCACCGAGACAGATAGAGTTCATCCGACAACGCCATAGCGCGCGGTAAGGGGTAAGTCCGGTCTAATTCCGGCGCTGTCCCGCAACTGTAGGTCCCCGAAAAAAGGGGACGAGCCAGAAAACCCACCCGCGTGCGGCTCGGCAAGACCTTCGAGGCAAAGGTGCCAGAGAGCCCTCTCCCTTTGTCCTCGGGGCAGCGAGGTCCCGCGCGGACGGGACGGAAGGGAGCGGAAATTGGCACCTCTTGGGAAACGAGGACTCGCGTACGCGCTCGCGTGCGCGGCCTTGGTTGCAGGTTCCTCGGCGCTGGCGGCAAGCCCTCAGAAGCGAGCGTCTCTGGCAACGCGATATGTGGTTACAAGGCAGCACAAGGATGGGTCTTTCCCCGGTTTCTCTTCGATCGGCGCGACTGCCGACGGAGTTCTGTCTCTCGAGTCTGCGGCTCGAGGACAGAAGGCGATCGATAAGGGCATCTCGTACCTCAAGGCGAATATCGATTCGGCAAGCTTGGGTCAGAAGGCGAAAGCGGCGATCGCTGCGGTCGCTGCAGGCCAGGATCCTCGGTCGTTCGGGGGCCATAACCTCGTCAAGGAGATGAAGTCGTCTCAGAAGTCGAGTGGCCGTTACGCGGAGAAAGGCGACTTCACCGCAGTCATCACACATTCACTCGTGATGATCGCCCTCGACGCCGCAGGCACGCAGCCGTCCGCGAAAGCTCAGTCGTGGTTGCACGACGCGCAGTGCCCGGATGGTGGGTGGCAGTACGACGGCCCGCGTGAAAAGGGCGAGAACAAGCATTGCTACGACTCGACCAAGAGTGCCAAAGACTTCACGACGACGGATACGAACACGACCTCCTACGCGGTCCAGGCGTTGGTCGCCACTCACGCGAAAGTCTTGTTCAAGACGAATCCTTTTCGATACTTCGCGTCGTCGCGAGACGACATCGGCGGTTGGAGGTACAGCTACAAGAGTCGTTCCGGCGGAACGCACGTGTATATGGACTCGAACTCGACCGCGCTGGTTCTGCAGGCATACGCGGCTGAGGGAAAGAAGATCCCTGCCCACGGGATCCGAGCGATCGAGCGCCTGCAGTACCGCAAGTGTGGGTCGCTCGAGGGAGCGTTTGCTCGCACTTGGGAGAAGAGTGGCGGCAAGTTGCACCGGTCGCCTTCGATCACCGACGCGAAAGCCGAGAAGGGGTCCGATGGGCCGACGGTGATCGGCGCGACCGTCGGCGCGATCCCGGGGCTGCTCGGCGATCCTCTTCCCATTTCGCACACGACAACAACCGCTCCACCCGCGCGACACCCTTGCTGATCGGATGACCCGCCTTCGCGCTCTGTGCGCGTTTGCAGTAATAGCGGGGGCGTTGTGGATCCCCGCTAGTGCGGGCCCGGCATGTGCGTCGGGCCCGCATGCCGGGCTCGTAGTCGATACCGGTAACCGGGTGTTGCGATATTGCGTTGCGCTGCCTTCGCCTTCGGTGTCGGGCGGGAAGTTGATCGAGCTTGCGGGAGATCAATACGGCCTGGAGTATCGCTTTGGGTCCGGCGGGGGAGCGGTGTGCAGGCTCGCAGGAGTCGGCCCCGATGGAAGCGACTGCTTCGCCGACTATCCGAACTACTGGGGCTACTGGCGAGGGACGAGCGACGGCGGATGGACGTGGTCGTCGTCGGGAGCCACCTCGACAACAGTGTCCGATGGTGACGTCGACGGCTGGGCTTGGGGGTCGGGGGACGATGGCTCGACCCATCCAAAGCCGCCGGCATCGACGTTCGCCTCTGTGTGCGCGAGCGCGCTGGCGGCCAAGTCGACGCCACCCCGGACGACGGCTGCAGCTCCACCCCCGAGCCTTGCCGCGACGACGGCCGCACCGGTGATCAGTCCACCCCCAGCGCGACCGCATTACCGGTCAAAGAAGGCGCATCACAAGCACCTGCACGGGCGAAAACACCATGGCCAGGATCCGGGATCTGTGGTGACCCTGGCGCCGTCGCCGGTCGCAGCTCCCATCCCGAGTAGCGGTCCGCCGGTTGCGGGGATCGCGGGAGTGGCACTGGTGGGTACGCTGGGCATCGTCGGGTTTGCGATCACTCGGTCCAGACGGAGCGCGGGTTGAAGCATCAGGGTGCGTGGCTGTCGTGGGCGACCGCGGCGAGCCTCAGCGCGGTTCTTACGACCAACCCGTTCTATCTGGTCCTCATCGCGGGAGCGGCGATCGCGATCGAGCTAGTCGCGGAACCGCCTCTCGCGAAGCGCAGAGGTTTCCGCATATTCGCTATCGCAGGTCTAGGAGCGATGGCTCTTCGAACTCTGCTCGTCGTCTTCCAGCCGGTTACGTCCTCGAGTGTCGTCGCCGCGGTGCTCGAAGGCGCGCGTTTGGCGGTGATGTTGATCGTGTTCGGAACTTTCAATGCTGTGAGTGACCCATTCCGCGTCGTTCGCATCGTGCCGCGGAGATTCCACGAACCCGCACTCGCGGCGGCATTGGCTCTGTCGATAGCGCCGCGCACGATCGATGCAGTAGGTCGCGTTCGAGAAGCGCAGCGGATGCGTGGCATCGAGATCAAGCCGTGGCGAGCACTTCCCGCTCTGGCCGTTCCCGTGCTCGAAACCGGCATGGAGGAAGCGATGACGCTGGCCGAGAGCATGGACGCGCGCGGGCACGGACGCGGCCCCCGCTCGCGCTATCGACCGGATCGGTGGGATAGCCGAGCTGTGCTCGTTGCTTGTGCGAGCGCCACCGGGTTAGGGGTGTTCGTCGCCTACACGTGGTGGGGACGCGGAGACCTCTTGGTTTCCACGTTTCCTCTGGAGTGGCCGTCCGTAGCAGGGCAGCTGATAGTCGCAGCATTGCTGTTGTGCGCCCCGGCGGTCGTGCTCATGACGCGGTTCGATGGGGTCGGGCCGCGATGAACATCATCACCTTCGACGACTTCACTTTCGCTTATCGGGAGGGCGCCGCACCGGTGTTCGCCGGGGTGTCTTTCGACGTGACCGAAGGATCGTTCGTTCTCGTCACCGGCGCAACGGGCAGCGGGAAGTCGACGCTGCTTCGCGCGATGAACGGGCTCGTGCCTCACTTCAGCGGCGGATCGATGTCCGGTCGGGTATCGGTCGATGGACGCGACACCCGGGAGGTTCCACCGCGGCGGCTTTCCGACGTTGTCGCGTTCGTGCCTCAAGATCCAGATGCCGCTTTCGTCGTCGACCGTGTCGAAGACGAACTTGCATACGCGATGGAGAACCTGAACGTCGATCAATCCGTCATGCGCCGACGTGTAGAAGAGACCCTCGACCTGCTCGCGCTCGCGGATATTCGGGATCGCAGTGTGCGTACTTTGTCGGGGGGCGAGCGCCAAAGAGTCGCGATCGCTGCAGCTCTCACGCCGCGGCCTCGGATCCTGTTGCTGGACGAACCGACCAGTCAGTTAGATCCCCAGGGGGCCGAAGACGTTCTCGCAGCGCTGCAACGACTCGTGCACGACCTTGGATTGACAGTTGTGATCGCAGAGCACCGGCTGGAGCGCGTGGCAGGTTTCGTGGACACCGCGATCGGGTGCGTCTCCGGTACCGCCTCCGTGACGACGGGTTCCCCCGGTGAGGTGCTGACTGAGCTCGACAGCGGACCTCCCGTTACGAAGGTCGGCCGAGCGCTGGGTTGGGACCCGCCCCCCTTGACCGTGCGTGACGCGCGGCGGTTCGCCGCGTCGATATCCCTGACTACGCCCGAAGATGAGCCCGTAGTGCAGCACGATCGTGAGTTGGTTCGCGCCAAGGGCCTGTCGGCCGGCTACGGCACCGGCCCTGTGTTGCACTCGGTCGATCTGAGTGTTCGTGCCGGAGAGATCGTTGCCATCATCGGTCGCAACGGGGCGGGTAAAACGACTTTGTTGCGCTGCATCGCGGGCGCCCGCGCTCCTCTAACGGGTTCCATCGCGATCGATGGAGGTCTTCCGGAGCCCGGACACAACGTGGCGTTGTGCCCGCAAGCGCCGGAGACGATCCTGTTCGCATCCGATGTTGCAGCGGAGATTTCCGTAGGAGACCGTGATGCCGGGGACCTTCTCGAAAGCTTCGGGATAACCGAGCTTGCCGGTCGCCACCCGCGCGATCTATCCGCGGGACAAAGGATGCTCGTAGCCGTTGCCGCGATCGCGGCAACGCGGGCCCCCGTGTTGTTGTTGGACGAACCGACGAAAGGGCTCGATCCGGATTCAAAGGAAAAGCTGGTCGACTTCCTGGAGGAGCTCGCGTCAAACGGCAATGCGGTCGTGTGTGCCACGCACGACATCGAGCTGGTAGCCGAGCTTGCTTCGCGCGTCGTCGTCATCGCCTCGGGTGAAGTGATCGCAGAGGGAGATCCCGGCCAGGTCCTCGCAGATTCGCCGGTGTTCTCTCCGCAGATGTCGCGGGTGTTCGGTGACGGGTGGTTATCGGTCCGCGATGTGCTCGACGCGGTGGGAGTCTCGTGATCGCTCGATCGAGGTGGCACACGGCACTGCTTGTCGTGATCAACCTCGGAGGTGTCGCAGCGTTCGTGTGGCCGTTCTTGGTTCCGTCTCTCGTCCACCACCGCTCTGTCCACGCAGCCGACGCGCCGTGGATCCTGACAGCCTTGCTGGTTTGCCTCGGCGCATTGCTGTTCGTCGAGCTCGGACGCGGTGGGATGGGGCCCAAAGTCGTCGCGCTTGTCGGCGTTCTCGGGGCCGCCATGGTGGCTTTGCGGTTACCAGGATTCATCGCCGGGTTCTCCGCGATGTTCATCGTCGTGTTGCTTGCAGGCAATGCCTTCGGCCCTTCGTTCGGGTTCATCCTCGGCGCGGTGGGAACATTCGCGTCGGGGTTGTTCGTTGGCGGATTGGGGCCATGGCTCCCGTTCCAGATGATCGCGATCGGTTGGATCGGCGCGGGTGCGGGCGTGATGCCGCGACGCGGGAAGTGGGGGCCGCGCGTAGGAGCCCTAGCTGCTTACGGTTTCGTCGCTGCGTTCATTTTCGGAATCGTTATCAATCTGTGGTCGTGGCCATACCTCGCAGGCTCAGCGCGTGTCGGTTGGTCGTCGAGCGCGTCACTTGCTACCAACGTCAAGCACTATGCGGCTTTCTACGCGCTCACCTCTGCAGGGTGGGACATATTTGGTGCGGTGGGCAATGCAGTGTTGGTCGTGCTCATCGGACGGCCCGTGCTGGGTGCTCTCGATCGAGCCGCGCGCAAGCTTGACGTGCGCGTCCAGTTCGCTCCCCTGAAACCGGTTAAACCCGAGCCATACTCCCTTGCTCGCGCTCGGCCGCAGCCTTGATGTTCTGAAGGCTCGTCATCATGTCGCGCGGATTCTTGCGCTCCGCTCCGACCAACAAACGCTGGAACTTGATCATGCCGAGACCCTTCTTCGGTGCCGTGCCCGACATCTCGAGCGTGAGCTGCACTCCGTTTCCTTCCGGGGCTATGCGATACACCCAATGCACCTGGGCCTGGTGATCTTCATCTTTTGCCGGAGGGAACGACTTCCAGCCGAACTCCACAGGGTCCGTAAGAACTGTTACCTCGGATGGAGCCGTGAACTTCATCGGGCCAATCTTCTCGTCGGCCGTCCACCGTGCACCAACTTCCAAGGGGCCGTCGAAATGGATCACTTTTGTGATGCTCTGGTCGCCCGCGAACTCGGGATGGCGTTTGACGTCAGTGATCAGCTCCCAGACCACCTCGGGCGGCGCAGAGATGTGGATCGAACGTACGAACCCGGGCATCTCATCTGCCATCGGCTACTCCTTGTTTCTTTTCATGGGGATCGTTTCGAGTGTGGCGCTCGATTTGACGACGAACAAGGGGTTTCCCGGCGACGGCGATAGACGCATAATTGTCGTCACCTAGGAGCCGGCCGGGCGGCCGCGGCGCTCTTTCGAGCGTCGAGGAAAGTCCGGACTCCACAGGGCAGGACGCTGGGGAAAGTCCCAGGCGGGGTGACCCGTGGACAGCGCCACAGAAACCAGACCGCCTCCGGTTTGCCGGAGGTAAGGGTGAAAAGGTGAGGTAAGAGCTCACCAGCGGGCCGGGCGACCGGTCCGGCTGGGCAAGCCCCGTCCGGAGCAAGGTCGAGCAGGAGGCATGGACGGCCCGTCCGACGCCTCCGGGTGGATCGCACGAGGCGAGCGGCAACGTTCGTCCCAGATGGATGGTCGCCGGCACCGGTGGGGACCGGTGTGTGCACAGAATCCGGCTTACAGGCCGGCTCCAGTTGTGGGCCCTCTCCCGAAAGGGAGGGGGCCCGCCCTTTTACGGCCCTTTACCTGCGGGTTTAGCTTGACAAGCGAACATATGTTCGTATACGATTAAGACCTGTAGGGCAGCATTTCGAGCGACCCGCCGTGCGATCTGATGTGCGACCCGATGGGCGATGCGATGGACGACCCGATGGAGACGGCTGTGGGCGAAGCGGCAAGCGTCATCGAGCGCATGGACTCCTCGTTCAAGCTGTCCTGTTCGGCCGAACGAGAGCTATTGCGCGACATCGTCGAGCTCGACCGCGCCGGGGCATGGGAAGGAGACGGCTTCAACACCCTTCCTCGGTGGATGGCGGCCCGCTATGGGATCGCGCCGTGGAAGGCACGTAGGTGGGCCGAGGCTGCCTACGCGCTCGAGTCTCTGCCCCGGATCGCAGCCGCGTTGTCGTGTGGCGCGTTGAGCCTCGACAAGACCGTCGAGCTGTGTCGTTACGCAACCCCCAAAGACGAAGACGAACTGCTCAAGTGGGCGCGCCGGGTAAGTCCTGCAGCGATCAGGCACAAAGCAGATCGCCTGCGGCGCGCCGGCGATGCCGCCGAGCCGATGCGAAACCGCTATCTGTCGTTGACGTGGACGTATGACAACAAGGCGCTTTACGTCGATGGCCTGTTGCCCCAAGAACAAGGGCTCAAGCTCAAAAAGGCGCTCGATCGCATCGCCACAGAGCTCCCCGACGAGCCTGCCGACGAGGTGTGGGACGGCATCCCAGCCCTCGATCGCAAACGTGCCGACGCCCTGGTCCTTCTTGCCTCCAATGCGATCGCAACAGACGCCGATCCCGATCGCGCCACGCTCGTAGTGCATGCGTCGCTGGAGGCGCTGGCATCGGATAGCTACCAGTGCGAGACCGAGGATGGTGTGGCGCTGCATCCCGATGTCGCCCGGCGGCTTTCCTGTGACTGCCGCTACCAGGTCGAGGCACCAGGACAACACGGCGATGTCGGCATCGGACGGGTCGCCCACAACGTCCCGCGGTGGCTCCGACGCCTGGTCGCCAAAAGAGACGGCGGCTGTTCGTTTCCGGGCTGTTCGATGAAGACGTTCCTTCACCCGCACCACATCAAGCACTGGGTCCTGGGAGGCCCCACCGACCTGTCAAATCTCGTGATGCTGTGCTCGATCCACCACACCCTGG